>JBQCIS010000125.1:0-15101 GCA_051953515.1 Mucilaginibacter sp. | reverse complement strand
ATCTTCGTGCCACCAGCTTTCGCGGCCGACGCTATTATGGAAGCGGCCGAGGCAGGCATTAAAGTGATAGTGTGCATAACCGAAGGCATCCCTACCAAGGACATGATCCAGGTGAAAGAATATATTGCAGACCGCGACTGCCGTTTGATCGGCCCGAACTGCCCTGGTATTATCACTGCTGATGAGGCGAAGATCGGTATTATGCCGGGCTTCATCTTCAGAAAAGGTAATGTTGGCGTCGTATCAAAATCAGGCACTTTAACTTACGAAGCGGTTGACCAGGTAGTGAAAGCCGGTTTGGGCATCACCACGGCTATCGGTATCGGCGGTGACCCGATCATTGGTACACCAACCAAACAAGCGGTTGAACTGCTGATGAATGACCCTGAAACTCACGGCATCATCATGATCGGCGAGATCGGCGGCGGTATGGAAGCCGAAGCTGCCCGCTGGATAAAAGAGAACGGTACTAAGCCTGTTGTAGGTTTCATCGCCGGTCAGACTGCGCCTCCGGGCCGTCGTATGGGGCACGCGGGTGCTATTGTTGGCGGTGCTGACGATACAGCTGCTGCCAAAATGAAGATCATGCGCGAGTGCGGTATCCGTGTAGTGGAATCACCTGCGGAGATCGGCGCTGCTATGGCTGAGGAATTAGCTAAGAAAGCGTAAATGTAAAAGGCGAAAGCTAAAAGGCTTGACGTTTGTACAAAATATAAATCCTGGCTGAATGGCCGGGATTTTTTTATTTCCGTCAATTCCATGTAAACAACCATCCCGCAAACATTCAAACGCCTTGTTTTGTCGTATATTTATGTAGAGTGAAAATCACTCATTCATTAATTAAACATGGAATACAACAAACTGACACCCGATGAAGAATGGGTGATATTGCATAAAGGCACCGAAAGACCGTTTACCGGCTCGCTGCTTAATAATAAGGCCAAGGGCCTGTATGTTTGTAAGCGCTGCGATACGCCGCTGTACCGTTCTGAAGATAAATTTGAATCCTTTTGCGGCTGGCCAAGCTTTGACGATGAAATACCCGGCGCGGTAAAACGCATACCGGATGCCGACGGCCGCCGTACCGAAATTGTTTGCGCCAACTGCGGCGCGCACCTCGGCCACGTTTTCGAAGGCGAATACATGACGCCGAAAAATACCCGCCACTGCGTAAACTCCGTATCGATGAAGTTTGTGGCGTTGGAGGAATAGTTTTAAAAAAGTCCGGAAGTCGGAAAGTCCGAAAGCCCGTAAGATTTTAAAGTTGGAAGGGTTCGCGGGTTAGAAAGATGTTTTTCTCTTTCGGACTTTCCGACTTTCCGACTTCTCACCAATTCCCCTATATTTGCGCCCATGAGTTTACTTGTTATCGGCAGCGTTGCCTTCGATGCCATTGAAACCCCCTTTGGCAAAACAGATAAGATAGTTGGCGGCGCGGGCACTTATGCCAGCTTAGCAGCATCATATTTTTATGATAAAGTGAAACTGGTTGGCGTTGTAGGCGAAGATTTCCCGCAAAGCGAGATCGACGACTTCCATAACCATCGTATCGATACCGAAGGCTTGCAGATCAAGAAAGGCGAAAAGTCATTCTTTTGGTCGGGCAGGTACCATAACGACATGAACAGCCGGGATACGCTGATAACCGAGCTGAACGTACTGGCCGATTTTGACCCGATCATCCCCGATAACTACCAGGATTGCAAGTTCCTGATGCTGGGTAACCTTACCCCGCAGGTACAGCAAACCGTTATCAAACGCCTGAAGAACCGCCCGAAGCTGATCGTGATGGATACCATGAACTTTTGGATGGACATTGCCCTGAATGACCTGCTGGAGACGCTGAAACTGGTAGACGTACTCACCATTAACGATGCCGAAGCAAGGCAACTATCCGGCGAATATTCACTGGTAAAAGCTGCACGCAAAATATTAACGATGGGCCCAAAATACCTCATCATTAAAAAAGGCGAGCATGGCGCATTGCTGTTCCATGAAGAACGCATCTTCTCGGCTCCGGCCCTTCCCCTTGCCGAAGTATTCGACCCAACAGGTGCAGGCGATACCTTCGCTGGCGGCTTTATCGGCTATATGGCACAGATGGGCATCGTAAGCTTCGGGAACATGAAAAACGCCATCATCTTTGGTTCGGCGCTGGCGTCGTTCTGCGTGGAGAAATTCGGCACCGAGAAGATTAAAAACCTTTCAAGGGAAGAAGTTGCTGCCCGTGTTCAGGAATTTGTAACGCTGGCGAAGTTTGAGATAATTTAGTCCGCAAGTCCGTAAGTCGGGAAGTCCGAAAGATGGAGGAAGAAAAGGCTTGCGGACTTCCGGACTTCCCGACTTTCGGACTCGCTATCATAATCAGTAAAAAGTACCATTACTTAGTGGAATAGCACCATTATATATGGTATTTATGGCGGTATATTTGTACTGTCATGAAAAAGAGCACATTTCCGGTTTATGATATCGCCACGCTTTCTGATTTTAAGCAGGAAGACATCCAGATCAGCCGATTTGCGCCATACCTTGCAGTTCATAAAAACCTGCATCTGCCGCATAAGCATAATTTTTACCACATGGTATTATTTACCGAAGGTGGCGGAAGTCATGCCATAGATTTCATCAGTTTTGATGTAAAACCCTACCAGGTATATTTTATGGTGCCCGGTCAGGTACATGGCTGGAGCTTTGAAAGGCATGTGGATGGTTATGTGATCAACTTCTCGGCACAATTCTTTCAATCATTACTATTAAATCCGGATTACCTGGAGCAGTTCGCATTTTTCGACGGGAACGCCGAAAATTCAGTTGTCGATTTGCCTACGGAAATGCACGCTGATGTGCGCGGGTTATTCGAACGTCTTCTAACCGAAAGCGAAAATGCCGCCCGTTTATCTGCCGATATGGTAAAAGCGATCATGCTGCAGTTTTTTATCAGCGTAAGCCGTTTAGTTGTACAGCAGGAAAAGACAGTAAGCACTTATAATTATACGTTATACAAAAGCTTTCAGCGACTGGTTGAAAAGAATTTTGCCGAACTGAAGTTACCGCGCGATTATGCGGCATTGCTCTATATCACACCTAACCATCTGAATGCGCTTTGTAACGAGGTGGTTAGCCTGTCGGCAGGCGAAGTGATCCGTAACCGGATTGTATTGGAAGCAAAAAGGCTGCTAATGAACTTTGATTTAAGTATCAGCGAGATCGCTTACCGGCTCAATTTCCAGGATAATTCATACTTCACCAAGTTCTTTAAGAAACAGGAAGGCATTGGCCCCGAAGAATTCAGAAAGCAATTTAGAAAATAGAAATATCATGAAATCAATAAGCTTAGATAAAACAGCTATGGATAGCAATAATCAATATATTCCATCGTCATTTAAAGCCGCGCTGCACGCCAAATGCCCCAAATGCCGCACAGGCAATATGTTTGCTAATAGCATGTATAGTTTGGGCGGCCAAAAAATGAACCAGGACTGCCCGCATTGCGGTTTCCATTTCGAGGTTGAGCCGGGTTATTTTTATGTAGCCATGTTTGTAAGCTACGCCTTGAATGTTGCCCTGCTGGTTACACTTGCAGTTGGCACTTATATCCTCACCGGTAGCAAAAACCCGTGGATCTATTGCGCTATATTGCTATCAATGGCCTTTTTGCTTTCCCCGGTAAACTTCAGGTATTCAAGAGTGATATTATTGTACTGGCTCACACCGGGTGTGCATTTTGATCCAGGTAAAGCGGGCGACTTGAATAGTAATTAAATCTTTACCATGTCATGGTGAGCCTGCCGTTGCCCGCGTCTTTCGACAAGCTCAGCGTTACACCCCACTGAAAATTATCCCCACTGCCTTAAACCGCTCAAACACCTCATCAGTGTGCGGTGCGTCGGGCAATTCATCTGTGAGGTCCTGCCCGGCCCAATGTTCGTAATGCTGGCCGCGCCGCCAAAGGCGGCTTTCAGTAACATCATATATCACGCCTTTGTAGGCTACCCATATCTGCGGCTTGTCTTGCCCGTTGCGGAGCGCCAGTTGCGAGCGGGTATATGTAGGCAGGGCATCCATTAAATAAAATTTAGTTTTTGCTGTAATACAGCTTTACAATAAAGCGATAGCTTGCGTGTGTCCGAAACCCGGATGCGCTGTTGCAGTAATACAGGCGCCGGTGTTTGAGTTATCTTGCGGTAAAGCTGCAGGTAATAGCTATATGCCACATAAACGCCTAATCGTGCACCTTCGGGTAGTTGTTTAATACCACGCAAGCCGTCCTCAAAATCCTTTTTTACATCCTGCTCTATCTGTCGTTTATCCGCTTCGCTAAAATGATCGAAATCAATATTGGGGAAGTAAATACGACCGCGTTCTTCCAGGTCTGCCCGCATATCCCGCAAAAAGTTCACTTTCTGAAATGCCGCGCCGAGGCTGCGTGCCTGCAGTTGCAAGCGGTTGTATAATTCCATATCGCCATCACAAAAAACGCTTAGGCACATCAGGCCTATCACTTCAGCCGAACCAAAAATGTAGTCGTTATAGCTGGCCCTGTCATGCACGGTTTGGGTAAGGTCAACCTCCATCGATGACAGGAAAATATCGATCAGTTGGGCATCAACATGATACTGGTTCACTACCAGCTGAAAGGCATGCAAAATGGGATTAGTACTGATACCCTGCTGAATAGCATCAAATGTTTCGCGGCGAAAGTCGGCAATGAGCTGCTTTTTATCTTTATCGTGAAATGTGTCTACAATCTCATCCGCGCAGCGCACAAAACCATAGATGGCATAAATAGGATAGTGGTATTGCCTATGAAAAGCGCGTATGCCACTGCTGAATGATGTGCTGTATTTTAAGGTGATCACCTTACTGCACTCCAGACACGCTTCGTCATATAAGTTCATCAGGGCAAACAAATTTATCAAAGTACGAAGTTACATTTTTGCATCTATACACGCTCGGCGTGCTGTCAAAAAAAATAGCCCGGCGTCTGACCGGGCTATCCAACTGCTGTAGAGTTAAATATAAACCTCGTTATTAATTACGAATTCATGGTGCGTATCATTACGCCTTGCTGCCCAACATTCAGCTGTTTCAGGATACCGTCCACTACCTTTGGCAGATCGTCGATATTCTTTTGCGGATTGTGATGCACCTCACCTACGCCAAAACCGCGCCATACCACCCTATGTGTCCTGCGGTCGATCAGGTCTATGATCACGGTACCTTCTTTATAATGCTCTTCTTCGGCATAGGTTACGCCGCCGTAATAGGAGAACGGACCGCCAAAAGCATAGTACGGGCCGCCGTACCATCCGCCCCAACCCCAGCCCCAGCCGAAACCACCGCCCCAGCCCCAGTATGGGCTTCCATACCAGCCGCCCGGATAGCCGTAGTAATAGTTGGTACGTGTACCCCGGCCAACGGTAACAGTATAGCTTACCAATAGATCAGGCTTTTGCTGTTGTAAAGCCAGGCCCTTACTCTGTAAAGCTGTAGTTGCAGAAGATTTTATAACCGCGTCGGCCTGTTGATTGGCATTCGCTTTTACACCAGGCATCCACGCGAAAGTGTGATAACCGCTCATGTTGGTTTTATTGCGAGCGGCGATATAGTAGTTGTAACTGTCACAGGCTGATAACCCGCAAACAAGCAAAACCATCAGCCCCAGGTAGATTGATCTTTTCATGATGTTTTACATCCTCCGTATTATTATCGTTAGACTATAGCTGCGTAAAAGGTTTAATAACCGGAAAGTATTTTTTTTTCAAATAATTTCCTTAGCAAATCTATCAAAATGCAAGCCATTGTACACGTTGTAACGGGTAATTTTTTTGATATGAAATAGACTGATTCCTTGCATGCGACCCGGTAGTGAAAGCTATAGGCAAGAAAGCGACAATACCACTAAAGATGCAAAAAGTAAACCACCACATCAATTAACACCAGCATTAACCATGCTCCAAAGAAAAAGATAGCAGCCCGCTTTAACTGTAACTTTTGTTTAGTCTCCATATACTTCATAAAGTTCACCATCGCTATGGCAAAACCAACCACTATAATGGCTACTTTAATAAAGAATAATATTTTCATGATAATTGCTCCTGTAATGCCGTTTCTTCCCTCAATCCTTCTTTAGGAGATTGAGAAACAAATTCCCCTTCCGTTTTGGCTACCACAATCGTCGCCACTCCATTACCGATCAGGTTGGTTATCGCCCTTGCTTCGCTCATAAACCGGTCTACCCCTAAAAGTACTGCCATGCCTTCAATAGGAATCACTTTTATGGCGGCAAGGGTTGATGTAAGTACTATAAAGCCACCGCCCGTTACAGCTGCGGCGCCTTTGGAGGTAAGCATAAGTATGCCGATGATTACCAGTTGCTGGCCGAGATCAAGCGGAACATGGAATATCTGCGCAAGAAAGATCACCGCCATCACCATATAAATGGTAGTACCATCCAGATTAAAAGAATAACCGGTAGGGATAACCAGGCCGACCACTGATTTAGAGCATCCGTATTGTTCCATCTTCTCCATCATACTCGGCAGGGCCGACTCAGATGATGATGTACCCAATACCAGCAATATCTCATCTCTGATATATTTGAGATAGTGCCATAAGCTAAACTTAAAAACGCGACAAATAATATTCAGCACCACGAAGATGAAAAGTGCCATGGTAAGGTATACAGAAGCCATAAGTTTTGCCATAGGCGTAAGCGTATGGATACCATAAGTACCAACGGTGTAGGCCATTCCTGCAAAGGCACCAATCGGGGCTAAATACATTATTAGCCGCATAATATTGAACAGCACCTTTGACAACAGATCGATGCCATCAACCAGCGGCTTGCCTTTTTTGCCCAGGCGGCTCAAACCATAGCCGAATAATATGGCAAAGAACAGTATCTGCAAAATATCGCCTTTGGCAAAAGAATCAAATATGTTGGATGGGATGATATGGGCAAAAAATTCGCTCCAACGCATTTCGGCAGCAGCCTTCTGATAGTCGGCAACCTTGGCAACGTTCTCTTTTACTACCGGATGATTTACAAAGTTTGCGCCCGGCTTCACCAGGTTGGCTACTGCAAGCCCTATGATAAGCGCGAACGTGGTAACGATCTCAAAATACAGTATCGCTTTGCCACCCACACGTCCTACCTTTCGCATATCGTGCATATTGGCAATACCCAGCACAATAGTGCAGAAAATGATCGGCGCGATCAGCAATTTGATCATGTCGATAAACTTTTCGCTGATAAGCTTGGCTGTAGGTGCAAAACCACTGAAAAACACGCCTACTATAACCCCAAGTATAATGGAAATGAGTACCTGGAAAGTGAGATTGGAAAATAAACGCTTCATTGCTTAACAAGTATAAGGGTTTTTATGTGCTTTACAAACCTTGCCGGTATATGTACCCGGCAGGTGCGGTGGGGTGTAGCGGTGTGTTTTCCGGCTATGCCGGCGCCTATTATTACCATACCGTTCATAGACCCGCGCTCAAGAGGATAATCATCTCAATAACCTTCACACATTTCTGATAATAAACTAATAATGAATAATTTAATCAAATAATATTATTATTCATAAAAGTTAATAATTAGTTGCAACAAACCGCTTGTATTTTCGTACACGCCGCTAAACTGCACTACAATTATTCTTACATGAAGAAGCTATTACGTACACTAAGAAGTTTGTTGGTTTTATTCGTTTGCACGTACAGCCTCAGTTGCTTTGCCCAAACCGAACAAAGGATCAAATTTGCTACTATTATCCCCAGTGTGAACACCGGTCAGGATTACACGCCGTGGTTAAATGATAACCTTGATTCGCTGGTACAGGATGCCTGGCAAAACAACTTCATCTGGGTCGACCTGAAATTGCCGCTTACCCAGCATAGCATCATTACCCGACTGTCTTTTTACGATTACACCGGCGTATTTACCGATGCGCCCGATTCCATTTATGCCGTTAACGGAACCCATAAAACTTTCCTCGGTACCTTTACAGGCCCCGGTTATATGATATTTGACGGTTTCACACTGCAATCACCTACCGAAGCCGATACCCTTGTCATCCATAAATACTCAAACAATATTCCTCAAAAGGTTGATATATATGGTTACCCGGATACCAACTATGCCCCGCCCGCGATTCCGTCAGGCAATGCCGATCTGCTGAAACTCGCAGTTAATGGTGCGGTAATAAGCCCGGCTTTTAATACCAATACACTGGCCTATACGGCATCTGTGCCTTATGCCACCTCATCTGTTACGTTAACGCCTACCGCAAGCGGTGGCTACACTACCATAAAGGTAAATGGCACCACCGTTGTTTCCGGTTCATCCAGTGCAAAGTTGCCTTTGGTTGTGGGTTCAAATATTATTACCACCGTATTGACTGCCCAGGATGGCAAAACCACTAAAACTTACACCCTTACCATTACCAGGGCAAAGCCATCAACCATTAACACATTAAACAACCTTGTGCTGAACAGCGACTCCATAACGCCAGTATTCAGCCCCGGTGTTACAACGTATACCGCAACTGCCGGATATGCCGTGCAGCAGGTATGTATTAAACCAATAGCAACCGATACCACCGCAACCATAACTGTAAATGGCTATGCCACGCCTACGGGCCAATTTTCGCGCTGGTTTACACTTCCGGTTGGCTCAACCAGGTTTACAGTAGTGGTAACGTCGCAAAGCGGAGCCATTAATACGTATAAGCTAACGGTAACCCGCTTACAGGTATCAACCAATAACAATCTTTCGGCTCTTGTGCTGAGCAATGGCACCCTAACCCCTGCCTTCAATCCCGATACAACAGGTTACGCAGTATCCGTGCCTGATTCTGTAACGTCGGTCACGGTAAAGCCTACTGCAGACACTACCGCCAAAATAACCGTTAACAATACCTCCGTAACTACCGGAACGGTATCGCCGTATTTACCGCTTGCCGTTGGCCCTAACCCGGTAAGTATCATTGTTACCGCGCAAAATGGCACAGCCAAAACTTACAATATAACGGTAACCCGTGCGCCGTCAGATACCGCTATGGTAAAGATCCCTATTGACAGTACCCGCTGGTTTGTACTTAACGATGTGAGCAATGGGCTTGGTGGCCTAACAAACGGCATCACTACTGATATGGTGAATACCGGCTATGGCTTGCTCATCAATAACTACGATGCTTATTACCCCGTGTTACCCGGTGAGAAAATAGATCTTTACCAGATAAAATTTTACTCATACCAGGGCGGCAATCTGGGTAACTACCCGCTCACGGTATCGGTAATTGACAGTACCGGCACCCGCACCGTAGTAGGTACCTACCAGGGCGGCGTTTACCAGTCGTGGCTTGGCCCATATCCGGGTCAAAGCGGTTTTGCACTTAATACGCCCATGAAGAATATTAAGTACATTGTGCTGAACTGCTGGTATGTATTCCCTTCGGAGATGCAGCTTTATGGTCATTACAAAGCCCCTGCGGCAACTCCGGCAATAAACCGCAAATACTACCCGCTTAACCAATATTTTGGCATCAATGCCTTTGAGTGGAACTTTGAAGACCCGAACAACCCGCTCGTGGTAAGCCCAACATACCTCAATGCGGTTAAATCGTTCACACAGTTTCGCCATTATATGGATTGGAACAAGCTCGAATCCACACAGGGCGCATATACCTTTAATCCGGTACACAGCGGCGGCTGGAACTACGATGCCATTTACCAGGCCTGCCAGCAAAACAACATTTTTGTACTGGCCGACCTGAAAACCCTGCCCGACTGGCTGATCGCCACCTATCCTTCTGATCAGCAGGATGCCGAGAACGTGCCGGTACCCTACGGTGCGGATTTCAGCGATCCGAACTCCTATCTCCTGCAGGCAAAGGTCGCCTTTCAGTATGCGGCAAGATATGGCAGCAACACGGCTGTAAACTCATCCCTCTTAAGTGTCGATACCACCATCCGCTGGACGAACGACCCTGAAAACGTAGTAAAGGAAGGTATGAACCTCGTAAAATACATTGAGTGCGATAACGAGCGCGATAAATGGTGGAAAGGTCGTAAAGCTTATCAAACCCCATACGAGTACGCCGCAAACCTTTCTGCCTTTTACGATGGTAACAAGAACACTATGGGCCCGGGTGCAGGTGTAAAAAATGCCGACCCGACAGTACAGGTAGTAATGGGTGGCCTTGCTTCTGCCGATCCGTCTTACGTGCAGGGGATGGTTGACTGGTGCAAACAGCACCGGGGTTATAAGGCTGATGGTACAGTGAACCTCTGCTGGGATGTAATCAACTATCACCTTTACAACAACAATTCCTTTCCGCAAGGCAATGCCACAACCGGCGTAGCGCCCGAAGTTTCCATAGCGGCTAAAAAGGCTGAGGCATTTATACAGATGGCGCACCAGTATTGCGGCGATATGCCGGTATGGGTAACCGAGTCTGGCTATGATACCAACCAGGGTAGCCCGCAGCATGCGCCGCCAATAGGCAGTAAAACAGCAATGCAGGTTGAAGCCGACTGGATATTACGTACGTCGTTGCTATATGCACGTGCCGGCATAGCACGGGTGTTTTACTACGAGGAGTATGATGATAATGCCGCCAACCCGGTACAATATGCATCGTCGGGGCTGATCAATAGCGATATGTCGCGCCGCCCCGCTGCCGATTACCTGGTACAGGTAAATAAGGTATTTGGCAAGTACACCTATCAGCAAACGCTCAACAGCAGCCCCATAGTAGATAAATATGTGCTCGACAGCGCCACCGCCTATATGCTCGTAATGCCAACCCAAAGCGGCAAAACCCAAAGCTACACCCTCAGCCTTGCCGGTATCGACTCAGCCTACGTTTACACCCCGGTTGCCGGTGCCAATACCATGCCGGTTAACAAACTGAAGGTAGCAAAAGGCAGCCTGGCAGTAAACGTAACCGAAACACCAACATTTGTTATCCCGCTGGGTATTACAACAGGTAATACCGCAGCAAAAAAGCTTAGTGTACAACCCCAGCAACAGCAAACACCGTTGCCTGGCGCTGGCGTATCGCTCTACCCTAACCCTACGTCAAGGTTCACCACCGTAACGCTCAACAACAACAGAACCGGTACCGTAAATATCCGTGTAACCGACATGAACTCCGGTAAAGAAATATCCAGTTTCAGCGGAACCAAGTCGGGGCAACAATTTTCGCAAACCATCGACCTCGGTAATGCCTCTGCCGGTATCTGCATTGTTCAGGTTATGCTAAATGGCAAACAAACGGTAAAAAAAGTAATTAAAACCAACCCCTGATTATGGCTCAAAATATTAATGAACCAATATGTAACAAACCCATTACAATAAGCGTTAAATACTTAAACAAACATTAAATAAAACACCATGATACCGATGTTATGCCTGGCAGTGTACAGGATGATTAAGAAGAGAAGGGAAAGCAGGCGTAACATTGGCTTGGTAGCCGTGCCGGTAAAGCTGTAGGCTGTCCTCCACCACACCCATCGAATAGTAACAAACTTTACAATGCGGGCAAAGGCCTGCCGGAAAACCGGGCCAAGGCGTTTTGCCTGCGGGCGGAAGGTTTTTTCCGGCTTGATCTTTTGCTTCTTTTCTATCAAGAGAAAAGAAGTAGCCTCAGCGGCAATGAGCGGTTGAAGAGATAGGTAACGAACTATGCATGCGGGCAAAGGCCTTACGCACACGTCTTCGACAAGCTCAGACTGACAACGCACATTCATTACCTGTAAACGCAGGGTGCCGAAACAAGTTCGGGATGACGTATTGGAGAATGAAAAATATCAAACTAACCAATGCGGGCAAAGGCCTGCCGGAAAACCGGGCCAGGCGTTTTGCCTGCGGGCGGAAGGTTTTTTCCGGCTTGATCTTTTGCTTCTTTTCTATCAAGAGAAAAGAAGTAGCCTCAGCGGCAATGAGCGGTGAAAGAGATAGGTAGCGAATTATATAATCACAACCTGTCGCGCAGAGATTGCCATCCTTCGACACACTCAGGACAGGCTCTGTTCCGCTCTCACCACCCTGCTCACTCCTCGCAATGACGCGTTGGAAGCAAAGCGGATGGACAAAACCACATAAAGCCCACCCAATTAGTCAATTTTTACTATTTTCGCAACCTCATACGCGCAAATACAATTATGGACTATCAGTTTAAAGATATTGAACAGAAATGGCAGCAGTTTTGGGCCGAAAATCAAACATTTAAGGCTGAAGACAACAGCACTAAACCCAAATACTACGTGTTGGATATGTTCCCTTACCCATCAGGGGCGGGGTTGCATGTGGGCCATCCACTGGGCTATATCGCTTCTGATATTTTTGCACGCTACAAACGTTTAAAAGGCTTCAACGTGCTGCACCCAATGGGCTACGACTCGTTCGGCTTACCGGCAGAGCAGTACGCTATCCAAACCGGGCAACACCCGGCGTTGACCACCGAGGCCAACATCAATACGTACCGCCGTCAGCTCGACCTGATCGGTTTTTCGTTCGACTGGAGCCGCGAAGTGCGCACCAGTTCGCCCGACTATTACAAATGGACACAGTGGATATTCATGCAGCTGTTTAACGCATGGTACGATAAAAAAGCCGATATAGCTGTAAGCATCGATGTGCTGCTTAACCATTTCGAAACAAAAGGTTCGGCAGGCATTGAAGCCGTTTGCGATGACGACACACTCACCTTCACTGCCGGCGAATGGAACGCCATGAGCCACAACCAGCAGCAAACAGAACTGCTGAAATACCGCCTCACCTACCTGCGTGAAAGTACCGTAAACTGGTGCCCCGCATTAGGTACCGTACTGGCGAACGATGAGGTAAAAGACGGCGTAAGCGAACGCGGCGGCTACCCTGTTGAGCAAAAGAAAATGATGCAGTGGAGCATGCGCATCACCGCCTATGCCGAACGCCTGTTGCAGGGCCTCGATACCATCGACTGGCCCGAACCGCTCAAAGAAATGCAGCGCAACTGGATAGGCAAAAGCACCGGTGCAAGCGTGAGGTTTGCAATAGAAAAGACCGACCTCCAATCACCCATCACCGAAAACTACATTGAGGTATTCACCACCCGTGTTGATACCATATACGGTGTAACCCTACTGGTGCTTGCTCCTGAGCATGAACTGGTAGCAGCGCTGACTACACCGGAGCAGAAAGCCGCTATCGACGCATACATCACCAAAACCAAAAAGAAAAGCGAGCTTGACCGTATGGCAGATACCAAAACCGTATCCGGTGCATTTACGGGCAGCTATGTCATCAACCCGCTAAACGGAGTAAAAGTGCCTATCTGGATTGCAGATTATGTATTGGCAGGCTACGGCACCGGCGCAGTAATGGCAGTACCAAGCGGCGACCAGCGCGATTACCTGTTCGCAAAGCATTTTAATTTGCCGATCATCCCGATCATCGACATACAGAACATTGAAAAGGAAGCCGACCCAACCAAGGAGGGCCGCTACATCAATTCGGATATCATCAACGGTATGCAATACAAGGAAGCTACCGCTACCGTTGTAGCCAGGCTGGAAGAAATGGGCGCGGGTAAAGCAAAGGTGAACTACCGTATGCGCGATGCCATTTTCGGCAGGCAGCGTTACTGGGGCGAACCTGTTCCGGTTTATTTTAAAGACGGTTTGCCAAACCTGATTGAAGAAACCGACCTGCCGCTGGTATTACCCGAAATAGACAAATACCTGCCAACCGAAACCGGCGAACCGCCATTAGGCAGAGCCACAGGCTGGAACTATAATGGTTTTGAATACGAATTAAGCACCATGCCGGGCTGGGCAGGCAGCAGCTGGTACTGGTACCGTTATATGGATGCGAAGAACGACAAACAATTCGCATCTAAACAGAATATTAAATACTGGCAGGATGTAGACCTCTATATCGGCGGCAGCGAACACGCTACCGGCCACCTGCTGTACAGTCGTTTCTGGAACAAGTTTTTTAAGGATATAGGCGAAGTATACGTGGAAGAGCCTTTCAAAAAGCTCATTAACCAGGGCATGATACAGGGTCGCAGTAACTTTGTTTACAGGCTGATAGACGAAATGGGCCGCGGCACCAACACCTTCGTCTCGCATGGCTTGATCAAAGAACACAATGTATCGCCGATACATGTGGACGTAAATATTGTAGAGAACGATCTGCTCGACATCAAGAAATTCCGCGAATGGCGACCAGAGTTTGCCGATGCTGAATTCATGCTCGAAAGCGGCAAATACATTTGCGGCGTTGAGGTGGAAAAGATGTCGAAATCCAAATACAACGTGGTAAACCCCGACGACATTATCTCCCGCTACGGTGCTGACACCCTGCGCATGTACGAAATGTTCCTCGGACCACTGGAGCAGAGCAAACCTTGGAACACCAACGGCATTGAAGGCGTATTCAAATTCCTGCGCAAGTTCTGGAAACTGTTCCACAATGAACAGCTACAGTTCGGTGTAACGGACGGACAGCCATCAAAGGCAGAGCTGAAATCGCTGCACAAGATCATTCACAAGGTGGAGGAAGATATTGAACGTTTCTCGTTCAACACTTCGGTTTCCAGCTTCATGATCGCCGTAAACGAGCTTACCGATCTAAAATGCAATAACCGCCAGATACTGCAGGATATGGTGATCATTCTGTCGCCGTATGCACCGCACATTTGTGAAGAACTTTGGGCATTACTGGGCAACCAGCCGGGCACGCTGTCGTACGCGCCATATCCAAAATTCAATCCTGAATATTTGATCGAGAACGAGTATGCCTACCCTATTTCGATAAACGGAAAAACCAAGATCAACCTCAGCATATCGCTTAGCCTCGACCAGGATGCCGTTACCCAATTTGTACTGGCAAGCCCCGAAGTACAAAAATATCTTGATGGCAAAACCCCTAAAAAGGTGATTGGAGTAAAGGGCAGGATAGTGAATATTGTGTTGTAGTAAGAACCCGAATGGAATTAATTTTAATAATTTATAGAATACTGAAAATCGTTATTAAACAGTATTCTATAAATTCTTAAAATTATCTCACCCGCAATAGACCAAAATCCTCCCTGGGTTCGGCAGATGCT
>JBQCIS010000124.1:0-3037 GCA_051953515.1 Mucilaginibacter sp. | reverse complement strand
AACTCATTGCCGAACTTGACGGCTATTTTCTGATAGAGGTGGATCCGATAACCGGCCGTCCGCACCAGATACGCGTACAGCTGGCCACATTAGGCTGCCCCATAGTGGGCGACAACAAGTATGGCTATCCGCGCGGAAGCCTGCGTAAAAGTATATGCCTGCATGCGCGCCGCCTGCAATTTGTGCACCCCATAAAAAAGGAACCGGTTACCATACTCGCACCGGTGCCCCCCGACGGTTTCTGGGAAAGATTTGAAGGCTTGATGGTTTCTGAATAGCGGCAAATCATAAAAATTAAAATGAGCCGTTTTATGGTGGTTGTTGCGTACTTTTGCCACGAATGAAAAAGAAGATACTTTATTTCTTTCTGCCTTTGCTGCTTTTGATGAGCATGGTGTCCAATTCCTGCAAAAAGGAATCGCAAACCCAGCTTGTAGAGTCGCTGCTTACACATGGCCAATGGCAACTGGCAACGGTAATTGTATATAATTATATAGGCTCGTCCACCTTGCCGCAGGATACCTTAAATACTACCTGCAGCTTTAAACAGGTATTTCAATTTAATAGCGACCATACCTGCACTTATACTAACTACGCCTGTAAATCGCAAACTACAACGGGTAGCTGGTCGCTTTCAAACGGCGATCTTTTCCTTAATTCAAATATGAAATGTCTCGATACCATTCGCGGTTCAGGCGGTTTAAAGGATACTACGGATATGCCTTTCAGCAATGCACAGATATATAATTTAGGGCAATACTCGCTGGTATTACAAACGGGCGATATCTCCACCTATTATACCCCAACTACCAAACGTGTTATTGTACAGTTTGGCTTCGTACATCCGTCCAGCCATTAATTATATTTTTTATTAAAAAAAGGTTTAAAGTTTAAACCCGTTTAAAATTTATCCGTTTAAATAATAAACTTTGACATAACCAGATTAGAATTTTAATACTGAAATTTTATATTTGGGTAGATTAAAACCGTTCTTCCGTTTTGAAAAAAAGAATAGCCATTTTTGCTTCAGGTTCAGGATCTAATGCACAAAAGATCATGGAACATTTTAAGCGCAGCTCCGAAGCCGAGGTTGTGCTTATTTTAACCAACAATCCGCAGGCCTATGTTTTACAACGCGCCGACAACTTCGAAGTACCATCGCATATTTTTACCCGTAAGGAGTTTTATGAGAGCGATGATGTAATCAGGCTGTTAAAAAACCTGCAGGTTGACCTTATAGTACTGGCAGGTTTCCTGTGGCTCGTTCCGCAATCCTTGTTAAGGGCCTTCCCTAACCGCATTATCAATCTGCACCCTGCCCTGTTACCCAAATACGGCGGCAAAGGCATGTACGGCGACAATGTGCACAAAGCCGTATTAGCCAATAACGAAGAAGAATCAGGCATTACCATTCATTTCGTAAACGAAATTTATGATGAAGGTGAGGTGATCCATCAATCACGCTTCAAAATCGAACCTGGTGATACTTTGGAAATGATCAAATTCAAAGGGCAACAGTTGGAGCATCAACATTTCCCGCGGGTTGTTGAAAATCTTTTGAAGAAAATGAAAAGTTGATTTTATTCACCAGTTAGTTATTATCTGAATAAGCGCTGCACAGTTAGCCATTCACTGTCCTTACTTATTTTGTACGAAAAAGGCCTGGTTACTCCTGCTTTATTAATTTCTTGCTTTAAATAACCATTAACTTGTTCAGGCTTGTTTAAATACATATAAATGTCAAGAAAGTTGTCATTATATATATGAGCAATAGGGTGTACTATAGCCACCTTCTTAATATCTTGTAGTAACTTACCGCCAAAGCTATTTACAATATTTAATTCACTTTGGTGGGGTAAGCCATTCTCATATACACTAGTAGAGTTTAATGCTATACTTATTTCCAAACACAAAGGATAGTTATTTTTTTTGGCATAATTTTTATAAGCCATGTTTACCGATCCCATAAACGGCTTACCGTCAATTAACTTCCCTTGAACAACTGAAATCTTTTTTTTAGGATAAACAGTCATTTTCTTTTGCCATCCGTACCCTAATACAGGTAAAAGAAAGCTTATAAAAGTTATTTTCTTCGATATCAGTTCCATCAGCGATAAGGTTTGGTACTTGCAAAAATATATAATAATTTATGTTTTTATCGCCTGGCAAATATAACCTGGCATCCTGCGCAGTTTTCGTTATTCATTATTAGCGTATCATTTCTGATGCTGTAATTGTATTTAACATTGCTGATGGTTGAGCTGTCAGCATAAGTGAGCATTATTACACTCCCCGATACGCTGTATTTAATACAGTTTATAAAAAAGTTAGTTAATATCTTTCCAGAATCCTCAAACTGCACATATTCCGGCCCGGGGGTATTGGCCATAAAAAATACCGGCCGGTCGCCGGGGCCGCTGGTACCGCTCACTTCTATCCATTTGCCAATAAGTTGCGCGTTATTCGTATCCTTTTTACATGAAAATGTAAATAACAACAGGATAAAGGACAGTACGATCCGAAGTTTCATAGATGCTGTTTTTCTGATTTACGCAGCAAAACAACCTAACGCTACAGCAATGATTATCAATGCGTTTTTTCTGCAAAAAATATCTCTTGTCCCGTTGTAAATCACTACCTTTGCGGCTCAAAAAAATGTAATGTCCATGAGCGAGTCAGTTCGAATTAAAAATGCCCTTATTTCTGTTTATTACAAAGACAATCTTGAACCTATCATCCACGCCCTTAACCGTTTCGGTGTAAATATTTACAGCACCGGCGGTACCGAAACTTTTATCCGTTCGCTGGGGGTTGATGTGATAGCGGTTGAAGATCTTACCTCTTACCCTTCCATTTTGGGCGGCCGTGTAAAAACGCTGCACCCGAAAGTTTTCGGTGGTATACTGGCCCGCAGAAATTTTGAGAGCGACGAACAGCAGCTTGCACAATACGAGATCCCGGAGATAGACCTGGTAATTGTTGACCTCTACCCTTTCGAAGAAACTGTAAAATCAGGTGCCGCACATGGCGACATCAT
>JBQCIS010000123.1:0-4010 GCA_051953515.1 Mucilaginibacter sp. | reverse complement strand
CAGGGGCTGACCATACTTGGCGGGAACATCGATTACTATAAACAAGTTCATTTTGAAGGCCAATTAAGTTTTAAAGGGGCCATTTTCGAGTCCGGTTCAATCTTGCGCATATTTCGCATTAACGCCAACAGTCCGGGTAAGGGGATAATAGATTTTAGAAATGCGCTGGTAAAAGGTTTGATCGATATCCGGCAAGTAGCGCTGGAGAAAATTAGCTTTGAAGGCGCCGTTGTAACCGGAAACATCCAGGACAACGGCTCGATAAGCTCTGCCATAGAAGACGTCGCCAGTGCTCGGCTTTTAAAACATGAATCTAGAAAAATCAATAACCATTTATCCGCACTTCGCTACTATCAGCTTGAAATGCACCTTTATGCCAAAACCTTGAACTGGAAAAGGGGGGATTGGTATATACTTGGACTGAACCGCCTTTCCAATCAATTTGGTTTGAGCTGGACCAGAGCCGTAGTTTTTACGCTTTCCAGTGCCTTGCTCTGTTATACTTTGTTTACCTGTTTTGCGCATGGGCTATATCAGGTAACCGTTGATCAATATTTTGCAGGTCTGATCAATTATTTCTGGCTGCCCATGGGCTTTAATGAACTGGTTGATCCACAACATCCGGTTCATGTGACCGGAGGCTTTGCCGGCGCATTGTTTTTTATTCTTGGGAAAATACTGATCGCCTATGGTATTTACCAAACGATCGCGGCCTTCAGAAAGCATATCCAGTAACCTCAACGTTAATGTCATTTAAACCAGCTAAACTAAAATATCATTCAGAGCCATTACAAATCATCCGGGGATTTAACGATACGTTATCATTGACTATTCGTCGGCAAGGCTCACCGCTGGACGGTCTGCCGGTGAAACTGCTGCCATACCGGAAAGGCTTTGAACTGGTGTGGCCGGATAATGGCCGTACTTTTCATACCAGAAAATATAAGCTGAGCAGCCAGATCGGCAAACTAAATCTTTGTAACAAAAACCACCAGCTCGTGCTGGAAGATCCGTTTATTTTTGCGCATCGCTATGACCGCGAATCCGGCCCGGTCATCGCGGCCAGCGGCGGCTACCTGCACAGCAAGGGCTTCTCAAAAACGAGGCCTTATTACTTCCAGGTCATCATTCCAACCCGTAAAAAACTGGATATTTATTTTTCGGTTGAACGCCATTCATTTGCAACGGATCTGGGCTTTACCAGTATCACCGGCACATGCGCCGATTTCGCCGGTGACCATTTGCAACTTTGTATCTTCGAACACGATCACGAATATTATATTAGTATTGATGCTGCCGAAAAACAAGCTTATGGGCTTTTCAGTAAAAAAGTACATGCCCTGAAAAATGCCATCGGTTACCTAACAGGTTTTTTACCCGCAGACGCGGGTTGGTTTTTTGCTTATACCAAACAGAACAAACAAAAGCCGGTACATCTGTATCATACGGAATGGCGCAACTCCGTCATCAGTATGTATCAGCCGCTTTATGCTAACCCTTTTGGCTATACTGATCATAAAAAAATCGCCCAGAGAATATATGATAACTATACCCTGCGTACGCTAAGCAATCAGGAATTAAATACATTATGTCAGCGTTTGTATGATTCTCAAAGCTTTACCGGTATCATTATACTCATGCTGGAGGCCAGCGTCGCCAGCCTGCTGTTCATGCCCGGTGGTTTTGCCATTGCCATGGAATCATTGGCAGATCTCATCACCGGACCTGTCAAAGAAAAACTGGCCCCCATCAAAACGCCCGCGTTAAGTAAACACGTCCGGAAAGCCTGCGCCGAAATCATCCGGACAGCATGTGCAGACTTACCGCAAGCAGATGTAAGTGTGCTGTTGGGACGCATCGATCAGCTTAACCAGGTAACCAATAAATCGAGGCTTCGGCAACCATTTGAACAACTGGGTATACCACTTTCTGAGGCAGATTTGTATATCCTGCAGACCCGCAATGACTTTCTGCATGGCCGTATACCGGATGTAACCGGTGCAGGGGAGGGCCGTAGTGAACAACGCCGTAGTTTGGATCTTTACTATGCCGCATTGCGCTTTTATACGCTCCTGAATCGGCTGATCCTGAAATGGATTGGGTATGATAACTATGTACTCAATCATCCAAAGCTGAACGAGCGCACGACACTGATCAAATTAAAAGAGCCCTATTATATAAAGGATTAAGAAAGCTGCTGCTATAATTCAATCGTAAATGGAATATGCTATCGTTAACGGTCAGCGGTGCAGACCCGCTAAAGGACTCCGCGGAGAATGCCCCTGTTGCAGCGCTGTGGCGATTGCCCGGTGCGGCGATTATAACATCAACCATTGGGCACATCAGGGTCGCAAACATTGTGATCCCTGGTGGGAAAACGAAACACAATGGCACCGGAACTGGAAAGCACATTTTACCGAAACATGCCACGAAGTTGTGCTCTTTGATCCAATTAGCGGTGAAAAACACATCGCTGATATTAAAACGACGGGCGATACCATTATTGAGTTCCAGCACTCCTCCATCACGGAACAGGAACGATTTTCCCGCGAAACATTTTATTTGAGCTTCGCCAAACACATGGTTTGGGTGCTGAACATGACTGACGATACGTTGCGCTTCCATTTTAACATTGGTTTCTCCCGCGGCCAGCGGGTAACGTTGGAAAAAGACACCACTATCAATCATTTCGGCCGCTCAAAGATTTACCAGAAATGGGCAGGCTCCAAAGCCTTTGTTTTGCTCGACTTTGGCGGTCATACCCTATGGTGGCTAAAAAAGTATGATCCTGTTACCAAAATCATCACCATCAACCCCCGTTCCAAAGCTGCGTTTCTGAAAAAGCAAATCTAACTATTGATAAATGCTCTTAGAGCTGGGTAGCGTCCTGTTGCCGGGAATGATTGCTGATACGATGTAGTCAGGGTTTTTTAGTTCTAGTGAACCCGATGGCATTAAATGGTGAATGTTAAACCAATCTTTAAAATTAGCAGGCGGATCAGCTGATTTATCGCTCAAATCCAAAAGGACAAAGATGCCCAGCTGATCATAACCAGCCGTATAGGTCTGCGCCTGTGCAATATAATTTTGTTCCAGTGCTGCTTTGTTCTGTTTTAGCAGCGTTTTTTTTAATTCTATCGGAATGGTCATGATATCTTTCTTGTAGAGGATATCTACCCGGCCGCCATCTACAAATTTCGCTTTTTCATGCTCCAGGCCGTCCGCGATCCGAGAATGTTCAAAAAAAACAAGCATGCTGTCCTGCAAATCCTGTTCAATTGCTGTCTGTCCTTTGCCGCCTTCGCGTTCACTAAACAAAAACTTAAACCGAGCCTTGTCGTTGTTGACAAAAGTAGTCCTGGCATACCGGATAACTTCTTCCAGCAGATTGATAAAAAGCTGTCGCTTATCATCCGGATAAGCGGGAAGCGCAGTATCTATTTGTTGCATCAGTGTACGTAGTACCTGTTCGCCGGCTATACTGCCCGTTTTAAATGGCTGGTCATTTCGCTTTTCTTTTGCCAACAAATCGCTGACTGCGTTTTCAAGTGAAATATCCTTTTGCTGGATTTGCTGATACAGTTTCAGCCCGGCCTCCCGACCTGCATGTTCAACCAGAACCGCCAGTAATTCATGGTTTTCAGCCCTGACAGCAGTATCTTCAGGAAAAAGACTGGTTAAGTAACTGATAAACGAGACCAGGTCGCTATCGTTACTAACCGATTGCAATGCCAGTAATCTGCTACGGTCATTTTTCAATCGTGTCATCAGCAAGCTGTCCTCTATCCGGCTGATTAAACTTAGATTGAGGGCCTGCATCAGACCGGCATTCATCAAATCTTCGTCAAGCCCACCGACACGTCCTTCATGGATTCGCATTAAAAGTTCGATATTGGGCTGAATGGCCAGCCAGCGGTCTGCCTGATCCGCAATCTCAAGGCATTGTTTCAATGCGTCGAGCTGTCTGAAGAGCAGGTAATCCAGTGCCAGATCGTTTGTTTCAACGGTAT
>JBQCIS010000122.1:0-10830 GCA_051953515.1 Mucilaginibacter sp. | reverse complement strand
ACCCCTACGCTGATCGCCTCAAAAGAGTTGTTTTACACTGGCTTCATAGCTGCTTGGGTGAACCCGATCACTTATAAAAATAAATATACCCTTACGCTAACAGGCTCTTATACTGATACCAAACTATTTAGCCTGGGTGCGCAATTCATGATCAAATCGCCTAATGCCGAGTTTTTTATTGGTAGTGACCGCCTCACAAACAGCTTGAATGTTTTATCGGCATCGGGCAAAAACCAGGCAGCAATAAATTCTAACCCTGCATTTACCGGCGCAGATGTTACTTTGGGTTTTGCAATTAAATTTGGCAATGTGATTGAACATCCGATGAATGCCAGCCTTATACCGATGGATCCGGATAAAGGGTTCCTTGGCCGTATGTGGAGGAAGGTTTTCCGCCCGAATGATGGCCAGATCCGCAATAATTAAACTGATTTTTTGCCGGCAATAAAATCTTTCAGGTAGAAAGGTTCAAAGTATGCCACATCTTCAAGGTTATTAGCCAATAACTTAGCATAAGCCTTTTGGCTGAGATATGCCGCTGAATTGCGGAAATCGGCCACAAATTGTGCATTTGTATTGTCACCTAAAACAGCCTGACATTTAGGGGCGCCATCGCCAAAGAATATAATGGTATGATCACTTAGCAGATCGCCAAAGCTATTCGCATCGATTATTTCTGCAGTAGTAGGTCTTATCCGCTTTCCATTCGCGTTAAAAATGGCTGTATACACTTCCATCCTGCGGGCATCTATCATGGGGCATAGCAAAATATCTTTGTCCGCAAGCTGCATTCCGTTTATGAGCCCGTCAGCCATTGCTTCCAGCGTTTCAACGGCGATAAGCGGCTTATCCAGTGCAAAGCATAAACCTTTGGCGGTTGATACCCCTATACGCAAACCGGTGTACGAGCCCGGGCCGCTGCTTACCGCTATAGCATCCACCTCGCTATAGCTTACACCGGTTTCTTTAAGTAATTCGTCTATAAAAACAGTAATTACTTCAGCATGGATATTACGCTCGTTAATTTCCTTAACAGCCAGCGTTTTGCCGTTCTTTGACAAAGCAACAGAGCAAACAGTAGTTGCAGTTTCTATTTGAAGAATATAGCTCATCTTTCAGAATTGCGAATATCGAATTTTGAACGCCGAATAACGAATTAAAAATATTCAACATTCGATATTCAAAATTCGATGTTTTCTAATCTTTAACTTCTGGGTTCTAACTCACGGCACCGGGTCATGCCCATGGCCGCCCCAGGGATTACAGCGGGCAATGCGTTTCAGCGTCAGCCAGCCGCCTTTAAAAGCACCATATTTTTTTATCGCTTCTGCTCCATATTGCGAGCAACTGGGCGTATAACGGCAGGCAGCCCCCAAAAGTGGTGAAATAAAATACTGATAGATCTTTATCAGTAGCACAAAAACGCTGCCCAGCAGGCTTGTTATGATGTTATACAGCCATTTCATTTTACCACCTCACTACTCAATTGCTGTAATAGTTTCAGCATTTTTTTATTCATCAGCTCATAAGGTACAATATCCTTGCCGATATAGCTGATAGAAAAAACCAGTCGCTTTCCGGCTTCATTCATTTGCTGATATAAATGCAGTTGTTTGTTAAGACGGTATGCCTCGCGGATGCGGCGTTTTACCAGGTTGCGGTCGACCGCGCGCTTGTAGCGTTTTTTTGATACCGTAATGAGCACCTGCGCCGGATAGGGCATAGCATCATCAACCGGCAGCCACGAAGCCTTGAAGGGGTAGCATAAAAAAGAAGAACCGTTATGAAAAAGGCTCTCGATGAGCTTTTTATTACATAACCGTTCTTCTTTTTTAAAGGTATACATTATTGCTGATAAGAACCGAAAATTTTGTTTAGCCGGTCCATCGCCCCGTTAGCGGAACGTAACCAGCTTATGCTTTATGCCTGCGCTCGTCAGACACTGTTAATTTTTTTCTGCCTTTAGCTCTGCGGGCAGCTAAAACGCGACGGCCGTTTGCCGAAGCCATGCGCTCACGGAAACCATGTTTATTTCTTCTTTTTCTTTGCGAAGGCTGGAAAGTTCTTTTCATGATCGTATTTCTCTATTCGTTGCTTTTTAAAACAAGAGCGCAAATGTAGCGATAATGTTTTGTATTGAAAAGGGGTATTTGAAAATAGTGGTTAGTGAACTGGAGATTAGGGCCTGGTGTTTAATATATGGTTGGTGTTACTGCAAATTATGGACGGTTTCTTATCGTTGTCCAATACTCTTCGCACACATCTACATCAATAAATGTGGGTTTATTACTTGAATATAGCCTGTCTGCACCATCTTTGTGACATCCTGATATCCAGTATTCTTCGCCGGTTTCCACATCGATGCAATTGTGTTTAAAGCCGTTTTTTACTTTTAAAAATTCTTTACCGGCATAGTACATTGTCCGCATCGTTCTTGAAAACGAAACACGGCCAATTCTGGCGTCTCCATTAAGAGAAGCAGATTTATTTTCGATATACATTATCCGCGATTGCATTTTCAAAGATAATGATCTGTCTTTAATATAAAAATGCAGCGCAAGTTTAGCAAAGCGTAACTCGTGCCAGACCATGGGCTAAGCTTCCGGCTTAGTTGCTTTAAGCCCATAGCCATTTTTCTAACATTAGCTATGATTTATCAACTCCTAAGCGAACCACGCCATTACCGCGTCTTTTTGCGGCATGTCGATGTTCAGTTTTAGCTTTTTGCGCATGCCACCCAAGTCGTTGAATACCTTGTTCGGGTTGGCAGCTTTTAGCTCTTCAACAGTATTAAAGCCCATTTTATTGAGTACGGGTACCCATTCCGGCGGTACGCCTATATTTACAAAATCATCCAGTGTGGCGATCTTTGATTTCTTTTCGGGGCGCATCTGCGGGAAGAACAGTACTTCCTGTATGGTGCTCTGGTTAGTCATCATCATCACCAAACGGTCGATGCCTATACCCAGTCCTGAAGTTGGCGGCATGCCATATTCCAGGGCGCGCAGGAAGTCGTCATCCATCGCCATTGCTTCATCATCCCCGCGACCGGCCAGCAGCAACTGATCTTCAAAACGTTCGCGCTGATCAATAGGGTCATTTAATTCGGAATATGCGTTGGCTATTTCCTTGCCGTTTACAAACAGCTCGAAACGTTCTACCAAACCGTCTTTGCTGCGGTGCTTTTTGGCCAGCGGCGTCATTTCTATCGGATAGTCGGTAATGTAGGTTGGCTGTATCAGGTTGGCTTCCACCTTGGCGCCGAATATCTCGTCGATCAGTTTGCCTTTGCCCATGCTTTCGTTGGTTTCGATACCCAGTTCGGCGCAAACCTGGCGCAAGCCGGCTTCATCCATTGCAGAAACATCGATGCCGGTATATTTCTTTATCGAATCATACATCGACAGCCTTTCATACGGACCTGCAAAGTTGATCTCGTTAGCGCCATACTGCACCACTGGGATGCCATGTACCGCGCGGGCCACATGCTCCAGGCATTGCTCCACCATCTCCATCATCCAGATGTAGTCTTTGTACGCAATGTATATCTCAACCGACGTAAATTCGGGGTTATGTGTGCGGTCCATGCCCTCGTTGCGGAACATCTTGCCAAACTCGTACACGCCGTCAAACCCGGCAACGATGAGCCTTTTGAGGTATAACTCGTTGGCAATTCGCAGGAAAAGCGGCATATCCAGCGTATTGTGGTGCGTTTGGAACGGCCTTGCAGCAGCACCGCCATGTACAGGCTGCAGGATAGGGGTTTCCACTTCCATCCAGCCCTGGCTGTTGAAATACTCACGCATGGAGCTGATCACCTTGCTGCGGGCAATAAATATTTGTTTGAAGTCGGGGTTAACGGTCAGGTCGACGTAGCGCTGGCGGTAACGCAGCTCAGGATCGGTAAAGCCGTCGTGTATTTTGCCGTCCTCGTCGCGTTTTACCACCGGGAGTGGTTTCAGCGATTTAGAAAGCACGGTCATTTCCTGTACGTGTACAGAAATTTCGCCGGTTTGGGTAGTGAATACAAAACCTTTTACGCCAATGTAGTCGCCAATATCCAGTAGTTTTTTAAAAACAGTATTGTAAAGCGTTTTATCCTCATCGGGGCAAATATCATCGCGCTTGAGATAGATCTGTACGCGCCCGGTTGAATCCTGCAGCTCGGCAAATGACGCGCTGCCCATAATGCGGCGGCTCATGATACGGCCGGCAAGCGTTACGCTCTGGTAAGCATCAGGATTGGTCTGGAAGTTATCGGCAATGTCCTTCGCCCATGCAGTTACCACAAATGCTTCGGCAGGATAAGGGTTGATGCCCAGGTTGCGCAATCCCTGTAATGATTCACGACGTAAAATTTCCTGTTCGGATAGTGTAATACTCATTGTTTTCTTAAAAAGCGCAAAGATAGTGATTATAGATTAGAGATTGGAGATTAGGGGGAGAAAATGTGGAGTGGAGTGATTGGTGATTAGTGATCAGTGATTGGGTGTGGAAAGCGGGCTGTCACACTGAGGCACTCGAAGTGTAAGCGTAAAGGCCATAACGAAATGCTTGTTTGGGCGTTGCCTGCAGCCTGCGCTATCCGTTCATACTGCATTTTGGCCTGTCACATTGAGCTTATAGAAGTGCGGTATCCACTTCTATCACTAACGCATTTGTCTGAACCGGAATTTATGGAATTAAAGAATTAGCAGGATGCTTTTCGCTCCCGCAAGCGTCCCGCTTGTGGACGATGTGCCTGGTAGTTAACGAAGTGTTCACGATTTGTATGTTGGCCACAAGTGAGGACGCTTGCGGTAGCGGGGGATTATATCGCGATAACGTTATTCTTTTTTACTTCGAGATTTTCTTATTCTTATTTTAGATGAAGTTTCTTTTTTTTCCTTATCCGCAAAATTATCTTGATTTATATCAATATTCCCTTCACCTTGAAAATTGGATTCATTAGAAGAATCCTTAATCCCAATATTTGGCTCATTCCAAACGGTTGTACTACCAGTTAGTGCTCCGAAATTATCATATTCTTTTAATAAATCACGCCATGTAGATGATGGGTTAATGACTTCCCTTAAATTCTCATTTTCTCTTAGTAAATCATTCCATGTAGATGTTGGATCAATAACATTATTATTATATTTTTTAAAAATGTCATTCCAACCAGAGCCGGGGGGTATAGACACCATGTGATTATTATACTTTTTAAGCACATCATTCCATTGAGAAACAAAATTCTTTTCAGATTTGATCCAATCAATAATGTTTTTGTAGTCTTCATCTGCTTTTCTTATTTCTTTAACTTCAACAATAGAAGTATCCTTTATTTGACTAACTAAGTTTCTTTGTTTAGCAAATTGCAAGAAATTATCTGCAGAATAAATTAAAATTCTTAGACCTGTAAGATCATAAAATTCTTTGATCAGTTCTTCTCGAGCTCTAATTGTTTTTCCATTTTCTATAGTCCACCAATCTTCCTTCCTGTCATCTGTGACGAAGATTATTAGTTTTTTTTCCTTTCGGGCAAAATTTATAACCTCTTTCCAAATTATTAAATCTCCATAAACATGTTGTTCTCCTCTTTTTCTTTTTGTTTCTAAATCTTTGTATCCAGGAGGAATCTGTTGCTCATATCTGGCTTTTCCTTCTGAATAAATCTTTTGTAATTCTTCTTTTGAAAAAGCTTTCCCAACTTTCCCTTTGTATATTTCTGTTAATTGATTCAAAACGCCATCTTCCGTTGTAAAATCCGGATGGGCTTTCCTTTGTTTTTCTAATTCTGACTTGATTTTTTTTAAAAAATCTTCTTGCAATTTCAAAATCGCATCTATTGAAATGGAAGGATGTCTTTTGAATTTATTTACTTGATTTTTAAATTGATTTTCAAATATTTCTTTTATGTCTTTCTCGAGAGAGTCATACGAATTACTTAATATTTCAATTACGTTAATTCTATTTGTTTGATACTCTAATCCAACTTGATGCGGCATGAATAGCTTATCTTTCAGTTTTTCTAATACTAATAAAAAATCTTTACGGGTCGAATTAGAATAACGATATAAATTCAGTAATGTATTAGCATCAAATACAAAAATACCGTCTTCCCAAGATTTGTTTATTTCATTAGTAGTAGGACTATAGAATCCAAAAAACTCTTCTTTCATATTTGTTTATAAAAAATCCTCAATCTTGGTTCTCCACAACCTGCGCATACATCTCATCAATATACCCCGCGTATTTCTTCTCAATCACCTTACGTTTAGGCTTTAAAGTAGGAGTGATCTCGCCCTCGTCCATACTGAACGGGTTGCGTTTTACCTTGAAGCTTTTTATACGCTCGAATTTGGCCAGTTCGTTGCTCAGGCGTTTTACTTCCTGGCCTATCCAGTCGTTTATTTCTTTTTCTTCGATGAATAGTTCGGGTTTTTCAAAGAAAGCGTTGTCCAGCTTAAAGGTTTCCTGCATGGTTTCTTTTGCCGGGATGATGATGGCGGTAATGTATTCGCGCTTATCGCCAATGAGGAATACGCCTTCAATACGTGGGCTTTTCAGGTACGTATTTTCAACAGGCGTGGGGTAAATATTCTTACCGTACGAGTTCACCAGCATATTTTTCAGGCGGTCGGTTATTTGCAGGTTGCCTTTGTAAAACCTGCCGATATCACCCGTA
The DNA here is from genome assembly GCA_051953515.1 of Mucilaginibacter sp. Lineage (GTDB taxonomy): Bacteria > Bacteroidota > Bacteroidia > Sphingobacteriales > Sphingobacteriaceae > Mucilaginibacter. The sequence goes on along the minus strand of JBQCIS010000122.1, from coordinate 4,163 downwards.
TGGAACCAGCCTTCAGGGTCAATAGCCGCTGCGGTTTCTTCCGGTTTGTTAAAATAACCTTTCATTACGCAATGTCCACGAATGATGATCTCACCTTCTTCGCTCTGAAACTCGGGTTTAAAGCTCTCATAGGTCTGGATAGTGTAGATCTCTTTAGTATCTACGTTCTGTATGCCTATTTCCACGCCCGGTATCACTCGACCTGTTGTGCCATATACCTGGCGGTCGTTTTCGGTAACGGTTACTACCGGCGAGGTTTCGGTTAAGCCAAAGCCTTCCAGTACCTTTATGCCGAGGTCGCCAAAGAACTCGCCGATATTTTTCGGCAGGGCGCCACCGCCGGAGATCATGAACTTCAGCCTGCCGCCGGTACGCTCTTTTATCTTACTGAATACCAGCTTATCGGCCAGTTTGTATTGGCGGCTTAACAGGAAGCCCGGCTTTTTGCCCGCTTCGCGTGCCAATCTGTATTTGCGACCAACACTTAACGCCCACAGGAATATTTTGGCTTTCAGCCCGCCTGCTTCCGTACCACTTTTTATGGCGCGGTCGTGTATGCGCTCCAGTAGTTTAGGTACGCAGTTCATTACCGTAGGGCGTACTTCGCCCATATTGCGGGCCAGCAGTTCAAGGCTCTGCGCGAAGGCTATCTGGCATCCCGCGCCGAGGCATACGTGGTAAGTAGCGGTGCGCTCAAATACGTGCGATAGGGGCAGGAACGATAAAAATAGGTCGGTATTTTCAATAACCGGTATCTGGTCGAGGCTCACACGCACATTCTCGCACAAATTATGGTGCGTAAGCATTACGCCTTTGGGCGTGCCTGTGGTGCCGGAGGTATAGATAAGGCACGACAGATCTGACGGTAAAATAGCTTCGCGTGCAGCAGCAATGGCATCATGGTGCTGAACGGCCGCTTTCTTGCCTTCGGCGATCACATCTTTCAGGCCGATCACACCGGCGTTTAGCGGCGCTTTGCCCAGGTGCTTTTCATAATCGTCAAATGCGGGGATTATGCGGATGAGCTTAGGGCAATTATTGGCAACCTTAGCCACTTTACGCAGCAGAAAGCGGTTGCCAACCAGTATGGTTCGCGTGCCTGAATCGTTCAGGATGTATTCTACTTCGGTTTCACTAAGGGTAGGGTAGATGGATGTGTTTACCGCGCCTATCTGTTGCAATGCCTGGTCGTAATACACGTAATCAGGGCCGTTTTCTATCATGAGGCCAAGCATTTCGCCTTTTTTAATGCCTATTTCAAGAAACCATGCCGAAATGGCATCAATCTTTTCAAGCGCATCCCTGTAGCTGATCTCCACCCATGTATCGCCAACCTTATGTTTTAAAAAAGTATGGGTATCAGGATGAATAGTGGCTACAATATTACGTATAAGACTGGGAACAGTGGCGTTTTCAGGAACCGGGTTTTTGTCCATTGTTTTAAATTAGTTTTGGTACATAACAAAACTAATAATTTACTTATTGATTTTACCTATTGGTTCATAGTTCATGGTTTTGTTGTATACCATATAACTTCTGCAATGAACCATGATCTATCAACTATCATCTATGAACTAATAGAATAATTTAAGAAATTAGCCGTCTATAATTCTACAACAGCCATGACAGCCGAACTCAAAGCCTTTATTAGCAATTATGTTTCGATGGATGAAGCGGAACTGGACTATATTGCCGGGCTGTTTCAATCCCGTAAGCTGAAAAAAAACGAATTACTGCTGGAGCAGGGCACCGTATGCAGCGACGTGGTTTTTGTGCAGGATGGCTGTGTGCGCCTGTATTATATAGACGAAGGTGTGGAAATATCCGTATGGTTTGCGTTTGCTAATTCGTCGGCTATCGATATTTACAGCTTTATCAGCGGGAAGCCTTCTATTTATTTTTTGCAGGCGATAGAAGAGAGCGAGGTCTGGTATCTGCCCAAAGCGGAACTATTGAAACTGTACCAAACTCATCCCAAAATGCAGGAAATGATGCGTTGTTTTTGGGAAGACGCGGTACTGAACCTTATAGACCGCTTCACGGCCCTGCAGCGCGACTCTGCCGAGGAACGTTACCTCGATCTATTGTCCAAACCAGCCTATATGCAAAAAATCCCACAGAAGTATCTCGCTTCGTTCATTGGCGTTACGCCTACGTCGTTAAGCAGGATCAGGAAGAATATCAGGTAGTGGATCAGAGGTTGGAGATTAGTAGAATATGCCTTCCACACATGATGTCATTTTGCCGGGTGTCCGTCCGCTGTCTTTGCGGAAATTTTAGTGTATTTGCCGGACAAATTTTTCCTTGATGCAAGAAAGCCCTGCAAAGTAAACTTTGCAAGGCTTTAGAAAAAAGTATGGGCTAATAGAAATCCTTTATGGTAGTATTGTCTATCTTATTAATCATTCTCATGATGATCGTGGAAATCGCCGCCATCGCAGCTATGGAACAGGTTATCCCTGATATGCTCTAAAATGCCGCTGTTAGTGGTGCTGTTTATCAGGATAACACCGTTTACGCGGGTAGCATTGTTCATATCAGCTGTGCTAACGCCTGCCAGCAGCATGTTAAGGTGCACGGTAAGCGTGGTGAGCAGATCAGATGTACTGGTTATGGTAACGTTTTTCGCTTCTACCTTTATAATAGCGTCATTATTATAATCAACAACTACAGGCACAACTGTACCGCCGGTTGTAGTGAAGCTGCCTTTAAGCGTTAGCGGCATGGCGCTGGTATCAGAAGAGCGTAGCAAAATTGCTCTTAGCTCTACCTTGGTATAGGTGCCTGTATCTATCATGGTGCTTATAGAAGTTGGTACAGGTGCAAAAAGATTTATATTTTGTAATCCGCGCGATGTGATTTCTATAGAAAGACCGCGCTTTATGGCTTCTAATTTAAATGCGCTAACATTGGCAATTGCCGACGTCCAGTTCACCATTGCGTGTATGGTGTCAGTTGTTCCCCATTGAGTGCCTGAATTTTGTCCATCTGCAGAAATAGCATTGGCTGATATAGATGCATTATCAGCTTTCATGGCAAATGCAAGTTGTGAGGCCGACTTGCCCGAGGTGGAACTATTGCCCTTTTTACACGATGTGAACAGCGCCGACGACACTATTGCTATGCCCAGCAATCCGGTTAATAATTTACGTTTCATGTTTTCCAAAATTTAGTTAGTATTTGTAACATAACGGTTACAATGGCAATAGTGTTGCCCTATGATTAAATTATTTATCAGAAACATTGTTGAATTAATGAGCGGATTATCTGTGCGGAAATAAAATTAATGGTGGATTATGGGTGTCCGCCCGCTACTTGTGTGTAAGTTATCTTTGCAAACAATTGAGAAAAATGAATGCAAACAGAAACACGGAGCTACTATTTCGATAACACTTTTATCTCACTGGTTTCGAGTGTATATATCTCTTCAACGGGGACTATGGTGCGTTTATCTTTACTTATGTATTTGCCTTCCTTTGTCCACCTGTATGGGTAAAAGAAAAATGAATCTGTTCCTGAAACTTTATTAACATCATTGCGGCATTCAGGCCACCCTAAATCGCCATAAAACAATTTCATATCGCCGCAAAAGCAGAAATTTATAAAGTCGGTATAGCTAATATGCAACGATTCCCATTTTAGATCGTCAGGTGCAAGATAGTACACCATACCCATTTCGTTGCCCAGCGAACCTCCGTTTATGGCGAAGAATCCGCCCACGACATCATCTCCAATAAGCAGATACCCCGGCTTTTCACCAGCCTTGCTATAGGTTTTATCTTTATTCCAACCGGGTAAACTGCGATTAAGCTCGGCGCTACCTGAGCCCAGTATCCGTATCCATCCGTCCTCGATAAGGATGCCGCCGGTAAGATAGATCACAGCACCCATAGCTGAATGCGTAGTTACCTGCGTTTGGTACAAGGCTTCGGTAGCCCTTTCGGAATTTTTGGGTAATATTTTGAATTTGTTGCGGGCTATTCTCATCGCATTTTCAACTACTTCCCAGCCCGATACGTCCTTAGTTAGCTCTTCTATAGGGCGCATAACATTTTGTGCACTTGCAATGTTAATGACGCAGGTAATGAATGCTGACAAGATAAGGCGAGTGGTTTTCATGCGATAATAAATTGTTGTGAAGGTGCAAAAAAATAGCCTGGTGC
>JBQCIS010000121.1:0-3691 GCA_051953515.1 Mucilaginibacter sp. | reverse complement strand
CTTCGTGGGAGTTTGAGGTGATACGGGAGAATATGAGGGACGTGATATGCGCCAACATGAATTACCTGCTAAAAATTGCCGACAGCATTGCCGGCCGAAATGTGGATACTATAGAATATAAACTGGCGCGTAAGGATGTATTCGTAAAGTCGGGCAACCTTTCTGCCGCCTTCGAGCGGATGACATCAGAACCTAAAAGCAAGCAAAAGAATATTAAAGAGATACACAAGTTTGTAGTATTAAACCATATTCTCAGCTCCTACATTGCTACGGTAGCGGCGGAGCTGATGGGCAAGACTATCCAGAGTTCCAAACCAGAGATATCAAAATCCATCAAAAAGAGTCTCGCTGTTTTAAACGACGTCAGCAACAAACTGGGCAGCGCGAAAATCGACCTCACGCCTGACAAAACCAACCAGGTGGAAATTGCCAACAAACTCCCTGACCTTGTACCGGACAACAACCTCTTAAGCGATCAATTAGGCTTTATCAACAAGATCACGGCTGATATTGCAAGAGTGACGGAGAATGTGTTGGGGTAATAAGCATCTAATATTCTATTACTCTTTTAACAATTGTATTTGTACTAATATCTCCTTGCATTTTTGTATGCATATAGTTTGCACTGATCCTATAGCGCCAATTGTTATACTGGTCATAATTCGAGTATTTAGAGTCGATACTTAACTGAACTTCTCCATCTTTATTATATATTATAGATTGCAATTGATTGCCATAATCATCATACTGAAATGTATGTTTACTCATTGAGTTGGTTTCGGACGGATTGTTCCAGGTTTCTTCTGTTTCCAGACCTTTATCATCATAAACATAAAGTATCCTGTTGGTCAATTTTCCCTTTAAATTATAAAAATCCTGCTCTGATATTTTCCCATCGTTATCATATTTAAAAAACACTTTTAATGAAATCGTATTCTCATAATAACTATCAGATTCTATGCGACGTCCTTTTTGATCATATATAAAAACAGAATGAGCGTTGATATTGCCGCTATTATCATAAAAGTTATAGCCAACTAATTGGCCTGCAGTATTGTATACATCTACATTACTTAGTTTAACTTTTTTCGCCACATTAATTGTATAAACCGAATCTTCTCTATTGTTGTGATATACATATATTTTGGTATTAATAGGCTTTGAATTTGTATCATTATTAGAATAGTCATATTCAGTTATCCTCTTAACGTTGTATTTTCGGGCTGTTCCGCCTTGTAAATAACTGTCTTGTTGTGCAACACATCTTACAACTGAGCACATTAGTAAAGCGACAAAAAATACTCTCATAAAAGTTAGGTTACAACAATTCAGTAGCCAAATTAGCTAACTCGCTTCTCTCCCCTTTTTGCAGTGTAATATGCGCATATAAGGGATGATCCTTCGCCTTATCGATCAGGTAACTTAATCCATTACTTTCCGCATCGAGGTACGGGGTATCTATCTGATAGATATCCCCTGTAAATACAAACTTGCTGTTCTCTCCTGCCCTTGAGATGATGGTTTTGATCTCATGCGGGGTAAGGTTTTGCGCTTCATCTACAATAAAAAATATCTTGCTTAATGTGCGCCCTCGTATAAACGCCAGTGGTGTGATGGATATTTTTTCGGTGGCAACCAGTTCATCCAGTTTGGCCTGCATTTTATCGTCTTCGGCAAATTGGTCTTTTATAAATTTCAGGTTATCCCATATCGGCGCCATGTACGGGTCGATCTTTGATTTTACATCGCCGGGCAAAAAGCCGATATCCTTATTGCTCAGCGGTACAATCGGCCGGGTAACAAATATTTGCCTGAAATTACGACGTTGCTCCAAGGCCCCTGCCAGCGCCAGCAGGGTTTTACCTGTACCGGCGTTACCTTGTATGGTAACCAGCTTGATATCCGGGTGTAACAGCGCATGGATAGCAAACGACTGCTCCATATTGCGCGGCTGAATGTTGAAGATGGGCTGCTCGGTAACCTTCTCTAACTGTGCCGACTGCGAGTTGTAAAAGGCCGGGATGTTTTTATTTTTTCCGTTAAGGATATAAAAATGATTATGCGTATGCGCTTTCAGGTCTACGGTGTCTACCGGTAATAACTCGTGCTTGTTTAGTTGAGTGATCAGTTTATCTGAAACTTTATTGAGAGTAGTTTTACCCGTATAAAGCTCATCTACATTCTTTATCTTGCCTGTTTCGTAATCTTCCGCGTGCAGGTTAAGCGATTTGGCTTTAAGGCGCAGGCAGATATCCTTTGATACCAATACCACCTTTTTATCCGGGTTTTCTTCCTGTAAAACCAGCGCGGCATTTAATATGCGGTGATCCGTCTTTTCCGAACCAAAAACTGTAGCGGCATCTTCGGCAATGTTCTTGGTGTCGATAATCACCCTGAAGCTGCCCTTGCTTTTACCATTCAGCGGATGCCATTGGTTAAGAAGGCGCTTGCGCGAAATGTCATCCATTAAACGGATAAAACTACGCGCTTCGAAATTGCGGGTGTCATTTCCGCTTTTCATATTGTCGAGTTCTTCCAGCACCTGTATGGGTATGGCCACATCATGCTCCTGGAAATTTTCGAAGGCGTTATGATCGTACAGGATAACCGAGGTATCTAAAACAAATATCTTTTTCTTACCATCCTTTTGCATAATGCGCAATTTAATAATTATAGCGCAAGAACGTTTCGCGCAGTGCATAAATAAAACAGCAAGAAGTGGGTTTTTATCATTTTGCAGGTTTCTATATTTGCACAGCAACGTATCGACATGATAACAATAGAAAACGCCACCGCAGCCGACATCGCGGAAATATTCAGGCTTTACCGCATAGCGTCAGATTATCAGCGGCAGAAAAAGACCGTAGTTGTTTGGCCGGAATTTGCGCCGGAGCTGGTAGCAACGGAAGTGGCCGAAAATCGCCAGTGGAAAATGCTGATAGACGGACAGATCGCCTGCGTGTGGGCCACCACTTTCAGCGACGAACAGATATGGGAAGAAAAGAATAAGGATGCCGCCGTCTATATTCACCGTATCGCCACCAATCCTGATTTCAGGGGACAAAACTTCGTTGGCAAGATCGTCGGCTGGGCGAAAGAATATGCGCTAAAGAACTATAAGGATTTTGTGCGGCTGGATACTATCGGCGAAAATACAGGCTTGATAAAACACTATACCAATGCAGGATTTGACTTTTTAGGTATGTTTGAGCTGAAAGATACCACAGGCCTGCCCGATCATTACCACAATGCACCTGCCGCCTTATTTCAAATAAGACTTGGTTGACATAAAAATAATCACCAATCCGCCAATCAGTGGAAGATTACAAAAAGTGTATAAAAACGAAAACGGAAGCCGCCTCTTTCGATTTGATCTTCCGTTTTCTGTTCCCATCCGGCCATAGCCTTCAGAGCCCAATCAAGTTTTGTGTATTCTGACCGGGCTGTTTCGCCTTTGCTCTTGCGAGCTTCGGGTAATTAAAGCACCTGTTGCGTTGTGTGTGTTACTTTCATCCGTAGTTTACGGTAACCAACGCAATGTCTTATTTTAGTTGTTACCAAACGAGTTAAAGTTATCCTTTCGCTTCGGCTTGCGCCGACTGCAGTAGTTCTACTTGCGTAGCCTGTTCTGCGCTGCGTGATTTTTTACCATCCGTTTCGGCTTGCGCCGTTCTGAGGTGTATAGCTTTCC
>JBQCIS010000120.1:0-38136 GCA_051953515.1 Mucilaginibacter sp. | reverse complement strand
CACCAGAGGTTATGTATTGGGCGCTTATGCCGAATTAGGCCAGCCCAACTGGACCCTGCGCTTTGCCTTCACTATGGTAACAACAGCTGCAAACGGCTCGGTGTGGGACCAGAAGATAGGCCGCGCCAACACCCAAACCCTGGAGTATGAAAGGCGCTATGCCATTAATGGTCAAAAAGGCGCCGTTCGCGTACTGGTGTTTGCCAATAATGGTAAACCCGGCAACTATAACGAAGCTGTTGCCCAAAACCCACTCGCGCCGAATGTAGATAGCACACAGGCTTACGGTCGCAGTAAATATGGTTTTGGCATTAGTGCCGACCAATACCTGAATAAATACTTTGGCGTGTTTGCAAGGCTTGGCTATAATGATGGCCATACTGAAACCTGGTATTTCACTGAGATAGACCGCTCGCTGAGCTTTGGCGGTAGGTTAATAGGCGGTCTTTGGAAGCGCGATGATGATGAGCTTGGCCTGGCGTTTATTGGTAGCGGATTATCGCCTGAACACCGCAATTACCTGGCAGCTGGCGGCTACGGTTTCATTATTGGCGATGGCAAACTTAATTACAGTCCTGAAATGGTGGCGGAGTTATATTATAAGATCAACGCGTATAAAAAAACCTTCTGGCTAACACCTGACTATCAATTTATTCTCCACCCGGCCTATAATGCCGACCGTGGCCCGGTAAATGTGTTTTCGCTAAGGGTGCATGTGGCGTTCTGATTCTACCCATTCACTGGTCTGCGAATTGTAACATAAAGTCTGTTACTTGTATGTTGTAGCGCAGTTTGGCTGCTATTTATCAGAGCTCCTTTACAAATTCGTGTATAGCAGCGCCCGGATCTGTCTGTTTCATAAAATTCTCACCGATAAGAAAGCCATTGAAGCCTGCACTCTTTAATTCTTTGATGACCTTTGGATTGCTGATGGCACTTTCCGATATTTTCATAAACTCGTCTGGTATATGTTCCGCCAGGCGGAAAGATGTTTCTACTGAAACCGAAAAATCGGCCAGGTTGCGGTTGTTCACGCCAATAGCATCGAGATTAGGATCGATACTTCGCTCCAACTCTTCCAGATTATGTACTTCGAGCAATACATTTAAACCTAAACTTTTAGCCTGAGCTGCCAGCAGGTGTATTTCGCTCGGCGTAAGTATAGCTGCTATAAGCAGGATAATATCTGCACCCCATGCTTTGGCTTCCAGTACCTGGTACTCATCTATCATAAAATCCTTCCGCAGAATGGGGATGGCATTGTTATGACGTGCCTCAATGATATCAGCTTTCCGGCCCATAAAAAAGTCTGTATCCGTCAGTACCGATAAAGCCGAAGCGCCTGACGAAGCATAAGCAGTAGTCACTTCCTTAACGCTCACTTTATCATTGATAATACCTTTTGATGGCGATTTGCGTTTAAACTCCGCAATAATACCCGTACGTTCAGGATGTAATAACGATTCGCGAAAGGAGTAGCATTCTCGCCAGAAAAACTCTGATTGCTCCAGTTCTGTTACAGAAACCAGGCTTTTTGCCAATTCAATTTCCTTACGCTTATTTTCAACTATCTTATCTAAAATTGTCATACACCTAACCAGTTTTTCATCATTTCTTTACCATACTCCGTAAGTACAGACTCGGGGTGAAACTGTACGCCGCGCACATCATACTCCTTGTGCCGCAGTGCCATCACCGAATTATCTGCTTCGTCAATTGCTGTTACCGCAAACACATCAGGCAGACTGTTACCATCAACTACCCATGAATGATAGCGGCCCACCTTAAAGCTTTCAGGCAATCCGGCGAAAAGCTTTTCGTCGTCGTTAGTCACCTTTATGGGGGTGGCTATGCCGTGCATCGGTTGTTTCAGGTTGTACAGCTTGCCGCCAAATGCTTCGGCAATAGCTTGCTGGCCTAAACACACGCCAAAAATACTCTTGGTGGGCGAATATTTCGCTATTACTTCAAGCAATAATCCTGCTTCAGACGGAATACCGGGTCCCGGCGAAAGAATAATGTTGTCATAAACATCCACATCCGAAATAGTAAACCTGTCGTTCCTCCAAACCTCGCATTGCAAACCTATCTCGTTTACCAGATGCACCAGGTTATAGGTGAATGAATCGTAATTGTCAATTATTAATATTTTCTTGTTCATCGTTTTTCTCATCCTGAACTCCTCTTTTAAAAGGAGCATTGATTTTTGTTATTTACTTATCATCAATTACAACTCCTCGGCCAACTCTATCGCCCTGCGCAATGCCGCTATTTTATTGTCCACTTCTTTCAGTTCCATTTCGGGTATTGAGCCGGCTACTATGCCCGCACCTGCCTGGTAATGCAATGTATTGTTCTTGCTCAGGAATGAGCGTATCATAATAGCATGGTTAAAATCGCCGTTGAAGCCTAAATAGCCGATGGCGCCGCTGTAAAAACCGCGTTTGGTTTTTTCATTTTCATCGATGATTTCCATGGCGCGGTATTTTGGTGCGCCGCTCAGTGTACCGGCCGGGAAGGTATCTGCAACGATTTTGAAAGAAGCCACTTCCGGCAGTAACTTGCCGCTTACGTGCGAAACCAGGTGAATAAGGTGCGAATAATATTGCACTTCTTTAAATCGCTTCACTTCTACCTGCCCGCAATGGCGGCTCAGGTCGTTTCGCGCCAGATCGACCAGCATTACATGCTCGGCTGACTCTTTCGGGTCGTTGATAAGGCTTTGAGCGATTTCGGCATCCTTTACATCATCACCGCTGCGTTTAAAAGTACCTGCTATTGGGAAGATGCTGGCGACGCGGTTTTTAATGGTGATTTGTGCCTCAGGCGATGAGCCGAATATCCTGAAATCGCCATAATCAAAATAGAACAGGTATGGCGACGGATTGATGGAACGCAGTGCACGGTACACATTAAATTCATCACCCAAAAAATCCCTTGAGAAAGGTCTCGACGGCACGATCTGAAATACGTCGCCGCGGTAAATGTGTTGCTTCATTTTCTCCACTATCGCTATAAATTCCTCATTGGTGAGGCTTGAGCGCTCGGCACTGTTGCTCTTAAATGAATATTCGGGGAAGTTTTTGTTTTTGATGAGGTATTCCAGCTTTTCTATGCCGCCATTTGGCGCTTCGCCATCATACTGGTTATAGGATATGTACAGCTCGTTCTTAAAGTGGTCTATAGCTATCACATAGCGGTACATATTGTACTGCATTTCAGGAATGCGTTTTGGATCGTCAGCTATCGTTTTCAGCTTAATAGTTTCGAAATGTTCAACCGCCTCATGCGCGAAGTAACCGAACAACCCGTTTGATATCACTTTGGATGGCGCTTCGTCTGTCTCAAAAGAGTTGATAAAATCATTGATCTTGCCGATCAACTCGAATTGGCCCGGTTCAAAGTTTTCCTCAACACCGCCGGGAAACTTCAGCTTTAAACTGCCCTGTTTGAGAATGAGGCCGCTGATAGGTTCGCAGCAGATGTAGCTGGTGCTGTTTTCGCGGCTATGATAATCTGAACTTTCCAGTAGCAGCGAATTGGGGAACACATCACGCAGGCGCAGGTAGATGCTTACCGGCGTGGTTGTGTCAGCCAGTAGTTTCTTTTGTATGGTTGTTATTTTGTATCGTTTCATTTTTTTATTAAAGGGCCTTAAAACAAGAAAACCCGGTCGAACAGTATTCGCCGGGTTCCAAATAGGTTTACAATTGGTTAGTATAGATCAAATTCTTTTACCGGCTGCCATTTTTTGATGGTGCCACCAACGGTTTATTGGGTTGTTTTTGATCATCGCGGGAGCAAATTTATAAAGAAAATTGAATTATCAAATTTTTTTACAATTTTTTGATACGTTTTATTTAAAAGAAGCCCCTTTTGCTCATATATATGGCCAAAATGATGATTATGAGGGCAATTGTGTAAAAAATCGCTATGCTTTTGTGTTTAGCAACCGGAGAAAGTGCTTTTTTTGACTTACTGTGGCCTACGGTGATCAGCACAACGGCAATGATCATCATGGTGATGTGCTCAACTGTCCAGTAGCGTAAAGTATCGTCTTTCATAGTTTCCGAGCTGAACTTTACAAACGGGCTTACAAAGTACAACACTAAGCCCAATAACAGCTGTATATGGGCCGATATCAGCGTAAACAGATTGAGCTTGCGGTTGCCTTCGCTGTAGTTTGATTTTCCGAGCCAGCCGGCGATAGCTACAATAACCGCAACGATAAGCAGCACACCTACCACGTAGCGGAAACCCGAGTGTGCCTGTAAAAGAAAATTGTACATAATGGGAATTTTTTCTTCGAATATACGATACATTGGTTTACATGCATATCGGTTAGTCCCCCAAATGTTAAATAAGCTTAAATTTTATTAATATATGTTAACGGATTTGCGAATGTAGCTATGCAACTATACCTTTAGTTTCATAACCTTAATGAAGCGATCCCTAAACCTTATCATATTTATTCTGGTGTCGTTTATTTGTAAAGCGCAAACACGCCACAATATCGCCGCTACCATTATCGATTCTGCAACCAAACAACCGATGGAGTTTACTACGGTTGCTGTTTTGGATGTGCATGATTCATCGCTGGTGTCGTACACCCTCACAGATGGGAAGGGCGCATTTATACTCCGCAATATCCGCGACGACAAGCCGGTGAGACTGTTGATTTCGCATGCTGGTTATGTGAGCCTGCATCATAACCTCAAATTCACCCAAGCGCCACTGCTTAACCTTGGTACATTAACCCTCGCTTCAAAAACACTGGCCGAGGTAACGGTAAAAGGCGAAATAGTACCTATTGTGATAAAAAAGGACACGATAGAGTTTAATGCTGAGGCTTTTAAAGTGAGGCCCAACGCCGTGGTGCAGGATTTGCTGAAAAAACTGCCCGGTGTACAGGTTGACCGTGACGGTACCATTACTGTTGAGGGAAAAGGTATATCCAAAATAAAGCTCGACGGAAAAGAATTCTTCGCCAATGATCCTAAAATAGTATCGCAAAACCTGGATGCCGAGATGGTAGCGAAAGTGCAGATCTATGACGACCGTGAGAACGACCCCGACCACCTGCTACCCGATTACCAGGTAAAAAAGATCATCAATCTGAAATTTAAGAAGAAATTCCAGAACGCTACCTTTGGCAAGATAAAAGCAGGAGCGGGTACACGGGGACGTTATGACATTGATGGAATATACAATACATCGGTAAACAACGACCTGCAGATAAGCCTGATTGGCAGCAGCAAAAACCTGGGCACGACTGATTTCATTGGTACTTCGCTGATGGGGTTCGGGCCAACTAACGGTATACCGCAAAACACCAACGTGGGTATAAACATTAACGAAACTTTCAGCAAAAAAGCCAAGCTGAACGTCACCTACAACTTCAGCAATAATATCCTCAATAATATAGCGACTACAAATGTAGCACAGTTTTTAGGCGACACTACGCTTACCCGAAATGCATCCAATAAAAGCCGTAATTCAACCATCAGTCATAACATTACCGGTACCTTTGAATGGCATCCGGATACCTTATCGCAATTAAGGTATAATCCCACGTTTAGTATTGAACAAGCCGGTTCAAATGAAACTGCACAAGGCACCAGCTTCAATAATTTTGTGCCGTTGCTGAGCAAAAACACCGATGCAAATACCACCGGAAATCATAGCGTAGCATACAATCATAATTTTAACTACTATCATACCTTCCGCAAAAAAGGCGAATCATTAACACTGAATAACTCATTTAATATAAACCCCGGTCACGATATCAATACCAGCGATGATCAGTTACTCTCTTTTACCGCGGGGCTTACATCCGACACACTTCAGCGTTTAGCCAACAGCCAAAGCCGTAATGTATCCACAGTGATTAGCGCTAATTACAATTACCCTCTTAGTAAAACGCTTACGGCAGGCATAGAAGCGGGTAATAGCTACACCAACACCGGCTCCAGCCTGTTCACCTATCAGCTCGACCCTAAAACGGGGTTATACGATGTGTTCTTAACATCACAAAGCAGTGACCTCTCGCGCAGCTTATGGCAGCAGGATATACACCCGCAACTCATCTACCGTAATAAGCAGATTAATATAAATATCGGCTTTATAGCAGAAATTCAGCAGATCAATAATCGCTTTAATCAGAACATACCCGATCTCAATCAGCATTTCAGTTATTTATTCCCATACCTTTCACTCGGTTTAGGAAAGATAAGTTTTAACTATAGCGAAGATGCGGGCCAACCCTCCATCAACCAACTATTGCCTACTACAATAGTATATAACCAGCTGAGTAGCTTTGCAGGCAACCCCAATTTGCGGCCGACACTTATGCGTAATTTTTCGCTCCAGTACAATTCTTTTAATCCGCAGGGGATGTATGCTTTTATAAGTGCCCGCGTAATACTGGAAAACAACAGCATTACGCAGGAAAGCTTTGTGAGTGCACAAGGTGCAACATTTGCAACGCCGGTTAACAAAAACGGGCGCTTTACTACTTATGTAGGCGGTACCATTGGTAAGCAATTTAAAAAGCAGGGTAAATGGAAAATCAGCGAACAAATGAACATTAATGGCAGCGCCGGCCGGAACTTTTTTGAAACGAATGGTAAACAGGGCTACCAGGATACTTATGCGTTGCCGGTTACCCAAACCGTTTTCATCAACTGGAACGATATAATAGAGTTTGATCCATCCTACCATATTAACCCCGCTACCACGCATTACGAACTGGTGAAATATCCCAACTCTACCTATGTACAACAAAGCATCAGCCTGCCGCTGGATGTGATTTGGCCGAAACGCATCAACTGGAGTGTCAACTACACGCATTTTTATAACCCGCTGGTGGCACAGGGCTTTCAGCGGCAGTCGAACCTTGTGAGTTTTTCTATAGCACGCGCCTTTCAGCACAAAGATCGCGGCGAACTCCGTCTTACCTGCTACGACCTGCTTAACCAAGGTGTAAGCGCTTATCATTTTGCAACCAACAATACCATTAACGACATACAGAACGAGGCTATCAGAAGGTATTTCCTGCTTACATATTCTTATCGCTTTAGTAAGACGAAGTAGTTGGAATTCTCATAATAAACGATGTCATTTCAAACCTGCATGAGCAAAGGCAAGCGCGGCTATGGGCAGGTTAGAAATCTTATGCACCATGCATATCTGGTGGGCATGGCGCATAAGATTTCTCCTCGCCCCATCGCACACTCCATCTCTCCTCGTTCGAAATGACACCGTTTGTTATTGGGCCTCCTTCTGTCACAAAACAATTACCAAATTGCATCGGGCGAAATGTTTCTTATATTTAAAACTCATTTAACTGATCGCTAATGAAAAAAATTTTACTCATTTGCTGCGCCGTGCTGCTTACCTATGCCGTGCGCGCACAGGAAACCTTCCCTGTAAACGGGCCATACGATGTGCGGCCTGGGCTGTTTGCCTTCACCAATGCCAATATCGTTGTAAACGCCAATCAAACCATTCCCAACGGAACTTTACTGATCAAAGAACGCGTAATAGAAGCAGCCGGATCGGGTATCGCCATTCCTAAAGGGTATGTGGTGATAGATTTGAAAGGTAAGTACATTTACCCCGGCCTGATTGATGCATACACTACCTATGGCATGCCCGATGCTCCACGACAGGAATTTAACCGCCGCAACCGCTATGCCCCGGTCTACACCTCCACCAAGCCAGGTGCTTTTGGCTGGAACGAAGCCATCCGTCCCGAAATGGAGGCCAAAGACCTTTTTCATGCCGATGGCGCTAAATCCGAAGACCTTAAAAAGAACGGCTTTACAGTGGTACAGTCGTTGATTCATGACGGTATTGCACGCGGTACCTCGGTAGCCGTTACTTTAGGCGATGAGGCAGATAATTTTGTTATGCTGAATGACAACGCTGCCGCTAATTACTCCTTCAGCAAAGGCACGGCGGCAACGGATTACCCCTCTTCGCTGATGGGTAGTATCGCATTGATCCGCCAGACGTATTACGACGCTGAATGGTACAAAAACCAGAATGAAGAAACCAACCTTTCGCTGGCAGCATTTAATAAGGAGCAGGGGCTGCCGCAGATATTCGAGGTGGGCGATGCGCTCGGCGTGATGCGCGCCAATAAAATTGCCAAAGAGTTTGGCAAACAATATATTTTTAAAACCGATGGCGATGAATACCGCCGCATCGACGCCATGAAAGGCACCGGCGCAAGCTTCATTATCCCGCTTACCTTCCCCGAAGCTTATGATGTGGAAGACCCTATGGATGCCCGCAAAGTAAGCTATGCGCAATTGAAAGACTGGGAGCTGGCTCCCACTAACCCCGCGATTATGGAAAAGGCAGGTATCCGCTTTGCAATCACTGCTTATGGTCTGCAAAACGCCAAGGACTTCTGGACGAACCTGCGCACAGCAATGGATAACGGCCTGACCGAAAAGCAGGCACTGGAATCGCTTACCATTATCCCTGCCCAGATGCTGAACATTGCCGATAAAGTAGGTACGCTGGAAAAAGGCAAAATGGCCAATTTCATCATCACTTCTGACGACCTGTTCAAAAAAGAAAATATCATTTACGAGAATTGGATTGAAGGGAAAAAATACCAGGTAAGCCGAATGGATGTTACTGATCTGCGCGGCAAATATATCATCGCCAGTGATGAACTACCCGGCCTGAAACTAAACATCGGCGGTACGCCCGGTGAATATGAAGTAAGTCTTTCGCGCGAAGCGGACAGTGCAAAAACCAAAGGTACTTTCACCCGCAACGGCGATATGGTAAGTATCTATTTCGATCTGAAAAACAAACCGGCTGGCAACATCCGTTTGGATGGGCACATCACCAATGCTTCGCCGCTCACTTTCCATGGCAATGGCACCATGCCCGATGGTACTGAGTTTAAATGGGCGGCCACTTATACAGGCCCCGCAGCTGCTGCGCCAAGCCACCCGACGCAGAAGCCTGAAAACACGGTTGGCCCGGTGGTATATCCCTTCGGCGCTTATGGCTATACTGTATTGCCAAAGCCACAAACTACGCTGTTTAAAAATGCCACCGTTTGGACCTGCGAGAAAGATGGCATACTGCAAAATACTGATGTGCTGATAGAAAGCGGTAAGATAAAGGCCATTGGCAAGGGCCTGGCCGCACCGGCAGGTGCCGTTGTGGTTGATGCGACAGGCAAACACCTTTCTCCGGGTATTGTGGATGAGCACTCGCACATTGCCGTTGCCGGGAATGTGAACGAAGGCACACAGGCAGTAACCTCTGAGGTGCGCATAGCGGATGTATTGAACCCGGAAGACATCAGCATTTACCGCCAGCTTGCAGGTGGGGTTACTACCTCGCATATTCTGCATGGCTCGGCAAACCCTATCGGCGGACAAACCCAACTGATCAAACATCGTTGGGGCGTTTTGGCCGACGATATGAAATTTGAAGGTGCCGACGGTTTTATCAAATTCGCACTGGGCGAAAATGTAAAACAAAGCAACTGGGGTATCCCGGAAGGCACACCGAATATGCGTTACCCGCAAACACGTATGGGTGTGGAGCAGATTTATGTAGATGAATTCACCCGCGCAAAAGAATATGAAGCGGCCCGTGCCATAAAAGGCAATCATGTGCGCCGCGACCTGGAACTGGATGCCATTGTGGAAATATTGAATAAAAAGCGATTTATTACCTGCCACTCCTATGTGCAATCGGAGATCAATATGCTGATGAAAGTGGGCGATAGCCTCGGTTTTAAGGTGAATACTTTTACCCACATTTTGGAAGGCTATAAAGTAGCCGATAAAATGGTGGCACGTGGTATAAACGGATCAACTTTCAGCGACTGGTGGGCTTATAAAATGGAAGTGACAGAAGCTATCCCGTATAACGGCGCGCTAATGCACGATGTAGGTGTAAACGTAGCCTTCAACTCTGACGATGACGAGATGGCCCGTCGCCTGAACCAGGAAGCTGGTAAGGCAGTGACCTATGGCCATGTACCGGAAGAAGAGGCATTGAAATTTGTGACCCTCAATCCCGCCAAAATGCTGCATGTGGATAATCGCGTGGGCAGTATAAAGGTAGGCAAAGATGCGGATGTAGTCCTGTGGTCAGCCGACCCGCTGTCCGTTTACGCGGTTTGCGAAAAGACTTTTGTAGATGGTGTTCCGTATTGGGACATTGATAAAGATGCCGCAAACCAAAAAGCCATGCGCGCTGACGAGGCCCGTATCATTCAAAAGATGATCGCCGCCAAAAACAAAGGTGCGGTTACCCAACGCCCAACAGGCCGCCGTCCGAAAAATGACGAGTCCACCGAAGACGACGAATATGTTTCAGGCGGTGGCGGAGCAAACGCTCTGGAATCACAATCAACCTCAATGCAAACGGTAAACAATCAATAATTCTCAATAAATATGAAAAAATTAGCATTACTTTTCGGAGGATTATTGCTCGGCATAAACCTCGCAAATGCCCAGGCCAACATATCACCGGCTCCGGCGCAATCCAAGTCCATCGTTATTACCGGTGCTACCATTCACGTGGGTAATGGCACGGTGATCAATAACGGCTATATCGCATTTGATAAAGGCAAAATTACCGCCATAGGCGAAGGCGCACCTGCTAACACCACTAGGGCAGATGTGATCGATGCTACCGGAAAACAGATCTATCCTGGCTTTATCTGCCCCATAACCACCCTCGGCTTAGTAGAAGTGGAAGAAGGTGCAAAAGGCACTGTAGATGATTCGGAAACCGGCGAGTTTAACCCCGACGTGCGCTCATTAGTGGCGTATAACACCGATTCAAAAGTGATTCCCACCGTACGCTCTAATGGCATTTTGCTGGCACAACCAACTCCTGAAGGCGGTGTTATGCCCGGCGAATCATCCGTGGTGCAGCTCGATGCCTGGAACTGGGAAGATGCCGCTTACAAAAAGGACATCGGTATCCATTTGAACTGGCCGGTGGTGCGTACAAGTTTTCGCCGTCGTGGCTCGACGCCTTCAGAATCGCCGACCGAAATAGCACAAAAAGAGATCGACGCGATAACAAGCCTCTTTACCCAGGCAAAAGCCTATGCTGAGCTTGCCAAACCAACAGCAACCAACCAACGCTTTGAAGCGATGCGCGGACTGTTCAATGGCAGCAAGAAACTATTCGTAAATGCCAATGGTGAAAGGGAGATTTTGCAGGCTATTAACTTTGGTAAAAAGTTTGGCATGCAGGTAGTAATTGTTGGTGGCGATGATGCCTATCTGGTTACCGAAGAACTAAAAGACAACAATGTACCCGTTATCCTCATTGAAACCCAACGACTGCCTGATTATGACGAGGACGATGTTTATCTACCCTACAAAATGCCAAAACTATTGCAAGATGGTGGTGTGCTGTACGGGTTAACGGGCATTGGTTTCTGGCGCCAGCGCAATTTACCTTTCGAGGCGGGCGAAGCTGTGGGTTACGGCCTTACCAAAGAACAAGCGCTAAGCATGATCACCATTAACAACGCCAAAATTTTAGGTATCGATAAAACAACCGGTACATTGGAAGTGGGCAAAGACGCCAACCTGTTTATCTCCAAAGGCGATGCGTTGGATATGCTGACTATCGACGTGCAAAAAGCCTTTATACAGGGGCGTGACATTAATTTAGACAACCTGCACAAACAACTTTACCGCAAGTTTGCCGGAAAGTATGGCGTGAAAGCAAATTTGTAATTGCGCTTCTTTAACAATAGCGATGGGTTTTAAACCCATCGCTATTGTTAAAGATAACCTCCATGTCATTTCGATGAGCATGCGGAGGAAATGCGGGACGGGCGAAGAGAAATCTTCTGCGACATGCAGGCGAACCATGCATAGTTTGTCAGGCATAGCGCAAAAGATTTCTCCCTGCGGTCGAAATGACAAGCGGGGTTAGGAGATTAGCATGGGAAACTAAACTTCCCCATCAAAACCGCCGGATTATCGCCAATCTTCATCGGCTCACCGCATAGCGCCTCATTGCCCAGCAGGGCAAATAAAATGGCTTCTTTGGCATCAGGGTCAATACCTAAGGCAGAAGTTTCTGAAACTACAGCACCAGGCAAAGCTCTTTTTAACTCACTCATTACATACGGGTTTTTTGCGCCGCCACCGCTGGCAAAAATTTTTAAATCGCCCGTTTTAAAATGCGACCGGATAAAATCCGCAATGTTGTAAGCAGTAAATGCGCTTAGGGTAGCTACAAGATCGGAAGGATCAGTAGCTGTAATGCCGGCGTTATTTTGCACATGGTATACGTAATTAAGGTTGAACAATTCAGGGCCGGTGGTTTTGGGTAATTTTTCAGTGAAGAATGGATTGTCCGATAGGGCTTTTAACAGATCAGCATTCACCTTGCCGGCGTAAGCGATCTTCGAATTCTCGTCATAAGGCTTGCCGAAGTATTCCCTGCAAGCGGCATCGATCAGCGTATTTCCGGGGCCAACGTCTGTGCAAACTACCCCGGAAAGGTTGCTATCGCCGGGTATATAAGTAAGATTGGCAATGCCGCCGATATTAAGCAATAACCTGTCCTCGCCGGGTTTGCTGGCCAGCAGCAAATCCCCATATAAAGCTAAAGGCGCGCCTTCACCACCTGCTGCAATATGTTTCTGGCGAAAATCACTGATCGTTAAAATTCCGGTTTTTGCCGCTATATGGTCGCCATCGCCAATTTGCAGGGTTGCATTGGGGTAACCGGCCTGTTTATGCTGGCTTTTTGGTGCGTGGTATATGGTTTGCCCGTGACTGGCAATAAAATCAACTGTTAATGGTGGAATGCCCCAATCTTTCAAGGCTTGTAAAATCAATTGAGCATGATAGCTGCCGATATAGGCATTGAGCAAGCAAACTTTTTCGAGGTTGGCATTTCTTTTGGCAAAAACCTGCTGTACGTCCTTTTTAAAATCGTCCGGATAAGAGATGGTAGTAAAATGGAGCAAGCTAAACTTTGTTTGTAAACCGCTCCCGCTGAATTTGCATAACGCAACATCCAACCCATCCAGCGAAGTACCCGACATAAGGCCAATTGCCAGCCTCTCATCCTTTTGGCCTGTATCAAACAGCTTTTGCAGGTTATGGTTCAGTTTTGCCATTGATGCTAAGTTATGCAGAATTATTTGTTTGAATCAATACTGTCAATCTATCTTTGCAGTAAACCGCCTCGTATCATGAACATTGCCCTTGCCTCATCGCCGCTGCCTGCATCCATAGCTGATGGCCTTAACTGGCTCGAAAAGCTCACCGCGGCAGCCGCTGAACAAAACGCAGCCATCGTCTGCTTCCCCGAAACATTTATTCCCGGCTATCCGCTGAATGAATACCAGCCTGAAAAAGGCTCGCCGGAAAAAATGCAGGATGCGCTGGATAAAGCATGCGCTATCGCCAAAAAATACAACATCGCCATCATTTTACCGATGGACCGGTACACCGCAACCGATGCAATACTCAATATTGCTATGGTGATTTCCAAAACTGGCGAATTATTGGGTTATCAAACCAAAAACCAGCTCGACCCAAGCGAGGACGGTGTTTGGCAGGCAGGTACCGAACGCGAATTATTTGAGATAGACGGCATGAAATTCGGCATAACCATTTGCCATGAAGGTTTTCGATATCCCGAATCTGTGCGTTGGGCTGCGCAGCGGGGAGCCGTAGTAGTTTTCCATCCGCATTGTACAGGCAGCAACGTTATCGAAGCGCCAGCCATTACCGAATGGGGGCATAAAGACAGTCCGTATTACGAAAAAGCCATGATGATGCGCGCGATGGAAAATACAATTTACTTTGCCGGCAGCAATTACGCCATGCGCTACCCTGAATCGGCCAGCAGTATTATAGCGCCGGATGGGAAGTGTCTGGCGCACGCCGAATACGGCAAACCGGGTGTAATTGTGGTAGATATTGATCCCGAACAGGCTACAGGCCTGTTGGCCAAACGCTTTAAGCCAGAGTTGGTGTATTAAGGATTGATTAGAAACCATGTCATTGCGAGCGGCATGTGGGTAAGTCTGCGCAGCGAAGCAACCTCGTCGCGTTTATATTAGCAAGCGAGGAGGTTGCTTCGTCGCCCTGCAGCACGCCCCCGGCTCTGCTCCTCGCAAAGACATATTTGATAATTCTGATTAATATACCACCGGCACTCCCCCCATTCCACAGCCACCCCTTTTTTATTACCTTTGCCGCATGGCATCCATTAAACCATCAATTCCCAAAGGCACGCGCGATTTCTCACCCGCCGAAATGGCGAAACGCAATTTTATTTTCGATACCATTAAAGGCGTTTTCCGCAAATATGGCTATCAGCAGATAGAAACACCGTCGATGGAGAAGTTAAGCACCTTGATGGGTAAATATGGCGAAGAAGGCGATAAACTGATTTTTAAAATATTAAATAATGGAGATTTCCTGACAGACGGCGGAATCAATCAAAGCAATATAACTGCCGACAGTAAAAAGATGATCCCGTTGATCGCGGAAAAAGCGCTCCGCTATGACCTCACCGTTCCTTTTGCCCGCTATGTGGTAATGCACCAGAACGAGATCACTTTCCCGTTCAAGCGTTTCCAGGTGCAGCCCGTTTGGCGTGCCGACAGGCCGCAGAAAGGTCGTTACCGCGAGTTTTATCAGTGCGATGCCGACGTGGTAGGCTCGCCATCGTTATTGAACGAGGCAGAATTTATCATGATCTACGACGAAGCCCTGAGCAAGCTCGGGTTGAAGGACTTTACCATCAAAATCAACAACCGTAAAATATTATCAGGCGTAGCTGAGATCATCGGCAAGGCTGAAAGCATTATTGATCTTACCGTTGCCATTGATAAACTGGACAAGATCGGTTTGGATGGTGTGATAAAGGAATTGCTGGAAAAAGGTTTCACCAATGCCGATATTGAAAAGCTTAAACCGGTTATCCTGCTGGAAGGCACCAACGATGTAAAACTGAACAGCCTGCGCGATGCGCTGAAAGATTCGGTGATCGGTTTGCAGGGCTGTGATGAACTGGAAACGGTTTTCGGCTACATTGCCAACTGCCAGCTCATTACTGCCAAGCTGGAACTGGATATTACCCTTGCCCGTGGATTGAATTACTATACCGGCGCCATTTTTGAGGTCAAGACCAACGAGGTTGCCATGGGCAGCATCGGCGGCGGCGGCAGGTATGACGACCTAACCGGCATGTTCGGCCTGAAAGGGCTTACCGGCGCCGGCATCTCTTTCGGTGCCGACCGTATTTACGATGTAATGGAAGAACTGGCGCTGTTTCCATCAGAAAGCGGCCAGACTACCAAAGTGCTTATCATTTGTTTCGACAGCGAGGGCGAAAAATATGCACTGCCTTTATTACAAAGCCTTCGCCAGCAAGACATCAGTGCTGAGCTTTATCCATCAGGTGCCAAGCTTAAAAAGCAAATGGAATACGCCAACAATAAACAGATCCCCTACACCATCCTCATCGGCAGCGACGAAATGCAAAGCGGTCTGCTGACGTTTAAAGATATGGTAAGCGGCGTACAAGAAAAGCTGACGGTAGAAGAGATTAGAACCAGGATTTAGCAGATTTAAGGATTTACCTGATGTGGAAATTGTAGTAGAGACGCAAAATTTTGCATATCTACATTATATGCCCTGAAAATCCCTTTAATCCTGGTTCACCTTGCTGCGTTTAATTACTTCTTTATAATAATTCTCGTATATCGGCAGTATGTTATGCAGGTCAAACTCTTTCGCGCGTTTTAAGGCATTCTCTTTAAATTGGGCTAAACGATGCGCATCTTCCAAAATATAAACAGCCTTTTCCGCCATATTTTTCACGTCGCCCACATCGCACAAAAAGCCGGTAACGCCGTCAACATTCAGTTCGGGCAGGCCGCCCGCGTTACTGCTGATCACCGGCACCTTGCAGGCCATAGCTTCAAGTGCGGCCAAACCAAAACTTTCTGATTTGGATGGCATAATAAACAGGTCGGCTACGGATAATATTTCTTCAATGGCATCCTGTTTGCCTAAAAAACGGGTGTCGGCATTTACGCCCAGATCACGGCAGAGCTGTTCGCAATCGGCACGTTCTTTACCGTCACCTACCATTAGTAGTTTGGCAGGTATTTTCTTCACTACTTCCGCAAATATGCGGATCACATCGTCTGTACGTTTCACCGAGCGGAAGTTAGACGTGTGTACCAGTATCTTTTCGCCTTCGGGCGCAATTGCTTTCTTAAAGTGGTCCTTTGCCTTTAAACTGAAACGGGTGAGATCAATGAAGTTAGGGATAACTTTTATATCGTTCTCAATAGCAAAGTATTTATAAGTATCGCGGCGCAGATGCTCCGAAACAGCCGTCACCCCGTCGGACTTATTAATGGAAAATGTAACAACCGGCTTAAATGTACGGTCTTTACCTACCAGGGTAATGTCGGTGCCATGCAGAGTGGTCACTACCGGGATAAAAATGCCGTATGTTGCCAGTATTTGCTTGGCCATGTATGCTGCCGATGCATGCGGAATAGCGTAATGCACATGCAGTATGTCCAGCTTTTCAAACCGTACCACGTCAACCAGTTTACTGGCCAGGGCAAGCTCATACGGCGGGTAATCAAACAGCGGATAGTTGGAGACCGATACCTCATGATAATACAGGTTGGCCGAAAAGAAATCGAGCCTTGCAGGCTGATTATAGGTGATAAAGTGTACCTGGTGGCCACGATCGGCCAAAGCTTTGCCAAGCTCGGTGGCTACCACCCCGCTTCCCCCAAAAGTTGGATAACAAACTATACCTATTCTCATATACAGCTTAGATGCAGAAACTGTGATTACGTTACTTGCCACAAGTTTAACAGCATTTTATGTGAATAGTGTTATGCGGATGTAATATTTGGAGGAGACCATAGTCGATAGTCCATGGCTATTAATCTTAACCGTCATGCTATGGTCTATTGACCATGGACTACTCACTACATCCCCTTTGCTATCGCCCGGTAAACAACATCCTGTATCCTTGGTCTTATCTTCATGGTTGATAGTTTTTCAACGACCCTGGGGTTTACACGGTTTGATAAAAAAACATATACAAGGTTATATTTCGGGTCCACCCAGATGCAGGTACCGGTATAGCCCGTATGCCCATAACTTTCAGGCGATGCCAGCTCTGACGGATAATGGTGGGTGGTTATCGGATCCCAGCGGTCGAAGCCCAACCCGCGGCGACTCACGTTCGACTGTTGCGAGGTGAACATATCCACCGTTTCGGGCTTAAAGTAGCGTACGCCGCCATAAGTGCCTTTGTTCAATATCATCTGATACAGAATGGCGAGATCGTTGGCATCGGCAAAAAGGCCTGCATTTCCGGAAACATTGCCGCACAATGCTGCTGTCTGGTCCTCAACATAGCCATCCAGCAAAACATGGCGGAAGACCACATCGTTTTCTGTAGGGATAATACGCGAAACAGGGAAGCGGTATAGCGGCAGATACCCGGCCGTTTGCATACCTAAAGGCAGGTAGAACTGATGTAATACATACTCGTTGATAGGCTTCGAAGTAACCGTTTCGCTAATCTCTTTCATAAACACCATGCTGATGTCGCTGTACACATACTGCCCGCGTGTGCGCAATGGCGAGTTCATGATTCTGGGCCACATCACATCGTTAAAATAGTTCTTGCGCAGGTAATAATTGTCGACCACCTTGGTTGGATAGGCTGCGGATGAGTCGATATTATGGTCGCTCGGTTTCAGATCCTCATAAGTACGTACATCGGGTACAAGGCCTGCCTGGTGCGTCATGAGCTCACGCAGGCGTATATCGTCTTTGTTGGTACCATGCGCGTATGGAATATAAGTACCGATGGTAGAATCCATATTTAATGCGCCCTGTTCGGTTAACCGCATCACCTCCATGGTGGTAGCGGTAACTTTGGTTACTGATGCAAGGTCGAAGATATCTGTTAGCTTATCCGGTTGACGGTTATCATAAGTGTGATAGCCATAGGCTTTGTTAAATATTACCTTGCCATCCTTCACCACCAGCACTACACAGCCGGGGGTTGCATGTGCTGAAATGGCTTCATGGGCAATATCATCTATTTCCTGCAGATTGTTTGAATTAACGCCTACTTCTTCAGGCACGGTGTATTGCAACCTGATCTTCTGGGTTAGGAAGCCCATGCCCGCTGCATAATGCGGCGAATAGGTCGCCTGCAATTTTTGCGTAACGGCCACACCGCCAAATATCGCCTCGGCGCTAAAATCTGCCGAGCCCGGCGAAACACGCTCACTCCAGATCACCGGAACGTCAATGTCGTTCAGCCTGGCTAATGAACTGCCGGTGCCAAACAGTGCGATCACAATATTTTTTAGTTTCTGGTTTTGCTGAATGAAGGCAAGCACCTGCGGATTATCCACGTCTGCCGGGCTAAGCGCTATGATGAGGGTATTGTACCATTTCAGGTCGAGTGCCAGGCTGGTAATACTTTTGCTGCCGGAAAGGTAGTCGTTGCCGTTGAATGAATCGACCTTGCTGTATTTATTCAGCAAACTGTCAAACCGGGTGGCATACTGATAAGAGAAATGGATACTGGCGGCCCTTAAATTTTCCAGCCCCTGCAACGGCACTGTGTACGATGCATTGTTGAGTAACACGGTTGAATTTTGCACCTGCTTCTCCTCGTTCAGATAAGCCGTAGCCAGTGATGACGGGGTTTGCGCGCAGGCCGAATTAAATAATACAAATAGTAGCAGGGCAGGTATTAAGCCCGGCTTATTTTTTCTCATAAACTTTCTCACCATTAATATACGTCTTCAAAACCTTTACTTTTGGCAGGCTGTCACCCTCAACCTTCATTATATCCTTATCCAGTATTACAAAATCGGCGTATTTGCCCGGCTCTATGCTGCCCTTTTCTTTTTCTTCAAACTGCGCTCTGGCAGGCCATATCGTTATTCCGCGCAGGGCCTCCTCGCGGGTAAGTGCATTCTCCATCTGGAAGCCACCAGCGGGCCGGCCATCAAGGTTCTTGCGCACAACCGCTGCGTAAAAGGTATAAACCGGGCTAATGTTTTCTACAGGGAAATCTGTACCCAATGGCAGCCAGCCATTTTGTTCCAGCAGTTGCTTGTAAGCATAGGCTGTTTTCATGCGTTTGGCCCCCAGTCGTTTAACCGCCCATAACATATCCGAAGTTGCATGCGTAGGTTGCACGGAAGGGATGATACTGTTGTCGCCAAACATTTTAATATCTTCAGGCGCCAATGTTTGTGCATGTTCGATGCGCCAGCGCCTGTCGTTCTTACCTTTTAAAACGCTGGCATAGATTTTTAGTATCAAACGGTTAGCCGAATCGCCAATAGCATGTGTACTTAATTGGAAACCATGCGCATAAACTTTTTGTGCTACATCTGCAAAATGCTTGGCAGTGCTTAACAGGTATCCGCGCCATTTGGCCGAATCGCTGTAATCCTGCAGCAAACATGCCCCGCGCGAACCCAGCGCGCCATCGGCATACATCTTGAAGCCGCGCACATCCAATCCCGGTGTCTTAAAAACGCCATGCTTAAACAGGTAGTCGTAGCTCTCGGGCTTATCAGAAAGCATTACATACAAACGTATCTTCAGAAGGCCCTTGTGCTGCTCATCTGCAATGGGGGTAATGTCGGTGTATGGTAGCCCGCAATCCGCAACGGTAGTGAGGCCATCGGCAAAGCAGTTCTTTTGTCCCGCGTCCATCGCCGCCTGCATATCCTGGTCGTCCATCGGCGGTATTTTACGGGTAACAATGCCCACGGCGTTGTCAATCAGCATACCGGTTAGTTTTCCATTTATGGTTTCGATGCCGCCCCCTGCAATCTTTTGTCCTGGTTTAATGCCGGCCAGGCTGAGTGCCGCCTGGTTGGCAATAGCGGCATGCCCATCTACCCGCTCAAGCAATACCGGACGAATTGGGAAAAGCGAGTCGAGTTTGGCCTTATCCGGGAATTTTTTATTTATCCAAAGATTCTGGTCCCATCCGCGGCCTATCAGCCATCCATCTGTATTGGAGCGTGCGAAGGATACCAGCGTATCAACAATCTGTTGCCAGCTATGCATACCGCGCAGGTCGGCTCCCTGCAAACCGGTACAATATTCAACAAAGTGGGAATGTGCATCAATAAACCCCGGGTAAACGGCGTGGCCGCCTGCATCCACCACTTCCCGGGCGTTATATTTTTTCAGCAGCGATCCGCTATCGCCCACTGCAAGTATTTTACCATCCTTTATTGCAAAGGCCTGTGCTACAGAAAAGCTGCTGTCAATCGTGTAAACTACAGCATTTTTTATCAGCAGATCGGCATTATATGCCTGCCTGGGGTTTTTGCAGGCAACAACTAACAGAAGCAGCAGGGGCCATAATTTCTTCATTATGTAATGTTTGGTGCAAAATAATATTATTTCATTTAAAAGTAATTTTTTTATGGGCGTTTCCCAGCGCGCCGGGCTTTACGCCGCAGACCACCGCTTAGCTTAATTCCCCTCAATCAACATACAACCCATAAATCGTGAAAAAGTTATAAGGGTAAATATTTAATTTAGCAGCTTCAATAACATCTGCTGGTTTTTGACGTCTTTCAGATGTTAGGGACAAGAGGGGAAAAATCATTTTATGCCAGACATCATTCAGCTTTTACCGGATTCCGTTGCTAACCAGATCGCTGCCGGCGAAGTGGTGCAACGACCGGCATCCGCAGTAAAGGAGCTGGTTGAGAACTCCATCGACGCGGGTGCGGATAAGATACAGCTCATATTGAAAGATGCGGGCAAGGCGCTTATCCAGGTGATAGACAACGGCTGCGGCATGAGCCTGACCGATGCGCGTATGGCTTTCGAGCGCCATGCTACATCCAAGATACGTAAGGCCGACGACTTGTTTGCCATCCGCACTATGGGTTTTCGCGGCGAAGCGATGGCATCCATAGCCGCCATTGCGCAGGTGGAACTGAAAACACGCCGCCATGAGGACGAACTGGGCACCTGTATCTTCATAGAAGGTTCCGAAGTGCTGAAGCAGGAAGCATGTGCCACAGATACAGGTACATCCATTTGTATAAAGAACCTGTTTTATAATACTCCTGCACGGCGTAACTTCCTCAAAAGTAATCCGGTGGAAATGCGTCATATTATCGACGAATTCCAACGTGTGGCACTTGCCAATCCGCAAATATTTTTCACGCTGCATCACGACGGGCAGGAAGTTTATCATCTTCCGGCAACGTCGCTAAAACAGCGTATCGTGCATCTGTTTGGTGGTAATTACAACCAGCGTTTGGTGCCGGTGGAGGAAGATACCACCATCATTAAGCTACACGGTTTTGTAGGCAAGCCTGAGTTTGCCCGTAAAACGCGCGGGGAGCAGTTCTTTTTTGTGAATAACCGTTTCATAAAGGATGCTTACCTCAACCACGCGGTGCTCACCGCCTTTGAGGAGTTGCTGCCGGATGAATCGTATCCGCTATATGTGCTGTTCATTGATATCGACCCCTCCAAGATCGATATCAACGTACACCCTACAAAAACCGAGATCAAGTACCAGGACGAGAAGGCTATTTATGCCATCATTCGCTCTGCGGTGAAGCGTTCACTGGGGAAATACAACATTACGCCTACACTTGATTTCGACCAGGAGAACAGTATTGGTCACCTCATTACGCCCAAGCCGTTTGAAGAGATCGTTGCGCCGAGTATTAGCTTTAACCCTAACTTTAATCCTTTCGCCAGCGAAAAAAGGAATACTGAAAGGGAAATACCTTTCCTGCGCGACAGCGGACCGAAAAAAGACCCAATACCATCCAACTGGGATACGCTTTACGAGATCAGCAAACGCGAGCCGGTGATACAGCACCGCATGCACGAGGAAAATAACATTGAGGTAGAGGAGCAGGAGGTAAGTAAATCGAGCGAACGGCAGTTGTTCCAGGTGCATAACCGGTATATTCTTTCGCAGATCAAATCTGGCTTTATGCTCATTAACCAGCAGGCGGCTCATGAGCGCATTTTGTACGAACGCTTTTTGCAGCAACTGGAAAACCATTCGGGTGTGAGTCAGCAAAGCCTGTTTCCGCAGTCGGTTACACTAAACAGTGCCGATTTTGAGTTATTAAGGGAGCTTTTGCCAGATGTGCGTGCGTTGGGTTTTGATATACGTGAGTTTGGCAAAAATACAGTGGTGGTGGATGGCATTCCTGCCGACCTGAACAACATAGGCGAGCATGAACTGCTTGAACAATTGCTGGAAGGTTTTAAAAACAACCTGAGCATTTTAAAATTAGACAGACGTGATAACCTGGCACGGTCGCTGGCGCGCAATGCAGCCATTAAAACCGGCACCAAAATGTCGCTTGAGGAGATGAATTTACTCATCGATCAGCTTTTTGCCTGCCAGATGCCTAACTTAGCGTTGAACGGCAAGCCTGTTATCACTACCTTTACGCTAAATGAATTAATAGAACGATTTGAAAAATAAAAGCCTCGGCTTAAATAATACAGAAACTTAAATGCAATCACCTTTCTCAAATATACCGCCGGTTGTAAAAAACCTGCTTATTATTAATATTATTTGTTTTTTGCCCTATGTTTTCTTTAGTTCCGCCCAGTATAACGACATGGTGGTGCAGCATTTTGCACTTTTTTATGTGGGTTCGCCGTTCTTTAAACCCTGGCAAATTTTAACTTACATGTTTCTGCATGGCGGATGGGAACACATATTCTTCAACATGTTTGCCTTGTTTACATTCGGGCCAATATTGGAGTATACTGTAGGCTCAAAGCGCTTTTTTAACCTCTATTTTATCAGCGGTATTGGCGCGGCACTTTTTCAATTGCTTGTAATGGCTATTGAAATGTATCATTTCACAGGCCAGTTTGTTGTATCCGCAACATTTAGTTCGCCGGATGCGGCAATGATCCATAAAATTGCCGATATTTATTATGCGCCTATTTTAGGTGCTTCCGGTGCTATTTTTGGTATTTTAATCGGTTTTGGAATGCTTTATCCAAACATGGAGCTAATGATACTGTTTATACCAGTACCGGTAAAAGCTAAATACATAATACCCGTTTATGTTGTGATAGAGTTGCTCTTGGGTTTCGGTCAGTTTGCGGGCGATAATGTGGCGCATTTTGCACACCTTGGCGGCGCGCTCATCGGTTATATAGTAGTTAAAACGTGGCATATTAATCGCAACAATAATATCTACAGGTAAGATGACGCTTTGGGATAACATAACCTACAGGATACGTTCAGGCAGCAGGCTTTACCTGCTGATCACTATCAATGTGGCTGTATTTCTCGTTATCAATATTCCGGCTGTATTTGAATTGTTGTTTACCCGAGGCCATTCGAGCTTTATCAGCTACTTTGCCAACGAATACCTCGACCTTCCTGCCGATCTGCACAAATTGCCTTCCCGTTTCTGGACACCATTTACCTACATGTTTATGCATGCAGGGATATGGCACATTGCAATAAACATGTTGTGGCTGTACTGGATGGGGCAGATATTTGAAGAATACCTGGGCAATAAACGTATTCTCGGCCTGTACCTTATGGGCGGTCTGGCTGGCGCGCTGTTTTATGTGGCCAGCTTTAACCTGTTGCCGGTATTCCGCGATCTGGTACACACTAGCGTTATTGTTGGAGCATCGGCAGGTGTAATGGCAATTGTAACTGCTGCTGCTACATTACTACCTGATTATTCCATACCGCTGATACTCATCGGCCCTGTAAAATTGAAATGGCTGGCTTTGTTTTTAGTTATCATTGATTTCCTGATGATCATTGAATCTAATCCCGGCGGTGAAATATCCCATCTTGGCGGCGCGTTATTGGGCTTTGTCTACATTAAACGCCTGCAAAAGGGTAGCGACTGGATAGCTATCATCAGTAACTTGTTTAAACGCGGGCCAAGGTTGTCGAAATTGAAAGTGGTTGCCCGCAATACGGCTAAAAAGAACGCCTCAAAACCCCGTCAGGAAGAAGTTGACCGTGTGCTCGACAAAATATCTGTATCGGGTTATGACAGTCTGAACAAAGAGGAAAAAGAAATACTATTCCGTGCCAGCAAAAATGAAGGATAAACGAAGGTTGAATTTTATCGATAGAATTTTTCTATGGATAAATTTTTGCCTTTCAGTCTGCCTGCTCATCAGTTATGCTGCGCCCGTTACCAATCCGGCAACATTTTGGATCATCGCTTTTTTTGGACTGGCTTATCCTTTTATACTGCTGGCCAATATCGTTATGGTTTTGTATTGGCTTCTGCGCCGCAGCTGGTGGGTATTACTGCCTGTTTTATGTATTGCTGTGGGATGGAATGATCTTACAAAAACATTCGGGTTCCATTCTCAAAAGTCAGGCAGTTATGCGCCGGGGCAGGACGTCATTCACATCATGACCTACAACGTGCACAATTTCAAACGCTTCGGCTCCAAAAATGATATCTCCACCAAGAATGAGATATTGGCCATCATTAAGGATAAACAGCCAGACATTATCGGTTTCCAGGAATTCTACTCGCGCATGCACGGGCAGTATGATATGGTGGATACCATACAGCAGATATTGCATACCAAAGCCTATTATTTCGAGGCCTTACAGGCCAATAGCAGCGAGGCCATTGGCATGGCTATCTTTTCCAAATTTCCGATCATTTCGCATGGCTTTATCCAGCTCTCAAATGACCGTACCAGCGAAAACCAGTGCCTGTACATCGATGTGAAAAAAAGCGGTAAAACCTTCAGGATATACAGCGTGCACCTGCAATCGGTGCGGTTTGATCCGGAAGATTACCATTACCTGAGCGAAGTATCCGGACAGGGTAAAGCTGACATGGGCTCAACCAAACGACTGGGCAGCAAAATAAAGGCAGCTTTCATTAAACGTAGCCGTCAGGTTGAAAAGATCAGGCAGGACGCAGCGAAATGCCCCTATCCTTATATCATTTCAGGCGATTTTAACGACACTCCACTTTCCTACGCAGTAAATCAAATGTCAAAAGGACTGAAAAATGCTTTTTGTGAAGCCGGGTCAGGGCTTGGCGTAACCTACAACGGCAAATTTCCTAATTATCAGATAGATTATATCATGTGCACTCCCGCCTTTGATATAACCCGGTATAACATTATCCAGAAAAAACTGTCAGACCATTACCCGGTGTATGTGGAGATGGTGATGAAGTAGATTTTGAGAGAGGCAAGAGCCGAGAAGCAGGAATTAAGATTTTTTAACCGAATAAGGCTTGAGAGAAATTTAATAGAAAAAATTCTTTGTGCTCTATGCGGTTGATCAAAAGCAGGTGGTATTGTCATACATTTCTCATTTCTGCAGGGATTGCTGATTCTTGAACCGTTGCTCTAAAATCCTCCTCATGATTGTGACAGAAATCGTAAGTTTGCTGCATGGAACAAAAATTATTTGTTTACAATACTTTAACGCGTAAAAAAGAAGAATTTAAGGCAATTAACCCGCCGCATGTAGGCATGTATGTTTGCGGGCCAACCGTTTACAGCGATGTGCACCTGGGTAATTGCCGCACTTATATATCATTCGACCTTATTTTCCGTTACCTTAACCACCTGGGCTACAAGGTGCGCTATGTGCGCAATATTACCGATGCAGGCCACCTGGAAAGCGACGCGGATGAGGGAGAAGACAAAATTGCCAAAAAAGCAAAGCTGGCCCAGTTGGAGCCGATGGAGATTGTACAGAAATATACTGTGGGTTTTCACGAGGTGATGCAGCAACTGAATATTTTGCCGCCAAGTATCGAACCAACGGCTACCGGCCATGTGATTGAGCAGATAGAGATGGTGAAGGAGATATTGAAATCGGGCTATGCTTATGAGGTTGACGGTTCGGTTTATTTCGATGTAGAAAAATTCAACCAAAACCATGATTACGGTATCCTGAACGGCCGTAACCTGGACGATCTGCTCAACAATACCCGCGTATTAGGCGGTCAGCAGGAAAAGCGCGGCAAGCTGGACTTTGCCCTTTGGATAAAAGCCAAGCCGGAACATTTGATGAAATGGCCATCGCCATGGGGTGTAGGCTTCCCGGGCTGGCATTTGGAATGCTCGGCCATGAGCGATAAATATTTAGGTGAGCATTTTGATATTCACGGCGGCGGTATGGACCTGGTACCTACGCATCATACCAACGAGATAGCGCAGAACATAGCCTGCTGCGGAAAAATGCCGGCCAATTACTGGATACATACCAATATGCTTACGGTTAACGGCCAAAAAATGTCAAAATCGTTAGGCAATAGTTTTTTACCACATGAGCTGTTCAGTGGTAATAACTCTATACTAAACAAGGCGTATAGCCCCATGACGGTGCGGTTTTTTATGCTGCAGGCACATTACCGCAGTACGCTTGATTTTGGCAACGAAGCGATGGAGGCTTCGGAGAAAGGATTTAAACGCTTGCTGAACGCCTGGGCACTTCTTGACGAATTAAAAGCAAGCGCAACCTCGGATGTTGAAATAAATTTACTGATGCAGCGTTGTTATGATGCGATGAACGATGATTTCAACAGCCCGGTATTGATTGCCGAGGTGTTTGAGGCATCGCGCATCATCAATTCAGTGCACGACGGCAAGATGAAGATCGACGCAGAAAACCTTGCACTTTTAAAACAATTGATGAAAAGCTTTGTACAAGATGTCTTAGGATTGAAAAATGAACAGGCCGCTGATGACGATTTGCCACAGGTGATGGATTTTATTGTGGACCTGCGTAACGAAGCAAAAAGAGTGAAAGATTATGCTACATCCGATAAGATACGCGATGGGCTGCAAAAGATAGGTTTTCAGCTTAAAGACTCAAAAGAAGGAACTAACTGGAGCAAAATTTAAATAATAACAACTTATAACAATATATTTCCTGCCACAATCTCACAATGAAAAAAATAATATCAGCCGCTTTTGCGCTTTTTCTATTCAGCGGTATAGCACTGGCACAAAAGCCTAAATATGTAGCCACCACAGATCAGGTATTAAAAGCAGAAGAAAACTTTAGCAAGCTTGTTGAACGTAAAGGAATTAAGGATGCTTTTCTGGAAGTTGCCGACCAGGAAGGCATTGTTTTTAAACCACAGCCGGTAAGGATAGTTGATTTCTATAGCAATATAGCAAAACAACCCGGCACGCTTACCTGGAAGCCAAACTTTGCACGTATATCGGCAAACGGCGACCTGGCTTTCACTGCCGGTCCATACGTTTACCAGAACGGTAAGGATGATACCGATAAGGTATTTGGCGATTATGTATCGATATGGCGTACAGATGAAAGCGGCAAGCTGAAATTGCTGATGGATCTGGGCATACAACACCCCGAACCAACACAAACACCTGTAAGTGATTTTACTGAGCCTGATTCATCTAAATTATCCGCGCCAAGCAAAGACCCGTTCAATGGCAAAAACATCATCCTGGCCACGGATAAAGCCTTTAATCACTCGCTTACTATTTCAACGCTGGCCAGCTACAAAGAATTTTTAAGTGCCGAGGGCCGTTATTACTTCCCGGGAGTAGAGCCGATGGTTGGACAGGATAGAGTGATGAAGTTTATTGACAACGAAGGTATTAATATAAATGCGGAAACCATTAACGCAGGCCGTGCTACCAGCAGCGACCTGGCGTATAGCTACGGCTCAGCCAGCATAAAGCAAGGTACTGTAACCAACAGCTACTACTACGTGCGTATATGGGAATTGGACAAAAACCATAAATGGAACATTCTGCTGGAAGTGTTTTCGGCGGTGGAATAGGCGCTTCGCTCTGAGTGGTTGATTACGTTGAACAGGTGAATGGTTAAAGATCTTTAGTCATTCACCTGTTCAACATTAACTAATTAAAGCTAATTACTCAGCTAATCAACTTAATCAAGCTCTCACTATCCCTCAAAACAACTGCTCAATAATATCATCAGTGCTCAGGCCGTCGGCTTCGGCGTGGTAGCTGCGTACAATGCGGTGGCGCAGTATAGGTTTGGCCACAGCCCGCACATCTTCAATATCAGGCGAGTATTTTCCATTCAGCACGGCATGGCATTTGGCGCCCAATACCAGGTATTGCGATGCGCGCGGCCCTGCTCCCCAGTTTAATAATCTTTTAATGTTTGCCGGAGCAAATTCGCTGTTAGGGCGGGTTTTAGCTACCAGCTTCACCGCATATTCCAGCACGTTATCGGCGATGGGGATATTCTTTACCAGTTTTTGATAATAAATGATCTGTTCGGCATTCAATACTGGTTCAACTTTCGCTTGTTCGCCACCTGTAGTGCTTTTTACTACCTGTAACTCCTCATGAAATGAGGGATAATCCAGCGATACGTTGAACATAAAGCGATCAAGCTGGGCCTCGGGGAGCGGATAAGTGCCTTCTTGCTCTATAGGGTTCTGGGTTGCGAGTACAAAAAATGGCTGCGCCAGTTTATGCGTAACACCTGCCGCGGTAACGGCTTTTTCCTGCATGGCTTCCAGTAAGGCAGCCTGTGTTTTTGGTGGTGTACGGTTGATTTCGTCGGCCAGGATGATATTGGAGAAAACAGGACCTGGTATGAACTTAAAATGCCTGTCTTCGCCCAGAATTTCGGAACCGATAATGTCCGAGGGCATCAGGTCGGGCGTAAACTGTATGCGTTTAAAATCGAGGTGCAGTGCCTGCGAAACGGTTTGTACCAGCAATGTTTTAGCCAATCCCGGTACCCCAACCAGTAAACAATGGCCGTTACTGAAGATAGAGATGAGCACGAATTTTACTACATCTTCCTGCCCAATAATTACTTTGCCTATTTCGGCGCGTAGCTGCCGGTAGGTTTGGTTCAGGGCATCAGCGGCCTCCACTTCTGATCGGTGCTGCATGTAGTGTGAGTATTTTTTATTTCGCTGGAGTAGTTGTTGTGCTGTCAGGCACTGCCGCTACCGATGATTGAGGCGTTGCCCAACCTTTCAGCTCCTTGTAATTCTGATATTGAGGATCGATGCGGATGTAAGTTTCTTTCCTTCTCTTTTCAAACCACTCGCTCAATGTGCGGTTAATCTTGTCGTTAAACGCAGCTGCTTTTATCTTAGGGAAGTCCTGTTTCAGGTTAGCCTTATGCGCATCGATAACTGTGCGGAGGTACAATATCTTATAACTTTTTGTACCCCTGGCATCTGTAAAAAGTTGTGGTGTTGAAATTTCGCCAACTTTCATGGTATCAACCACCAGTGCAACCTGTGGGTCGAGTTTATCACTTGGAATAAAGGTGCTGCGGCTTTCAACGTTGTCAGCGTTCAGCATCATGCCCCCGTTAAACTTAGTGTCGCGGTTGTCTGAATAATACGCGGCTGCCGTGGCGAAGGTAGGTTTACGAATCCCCAGCTTAGTATCATAGCTGCTGTCGGTAATCATTTTGTACACGCTGTCGGCTTTGGCTTTTGCGCGGTCAAGGCTGGCAGAGGTTACCGCAGGAATGATGAGTATATGGCGCACATGCACCTGCTCGCCCCTGCGCTCCAGTACCTGCAAAAAGTGGAAACCAAATTCGGTTTCAAATACCGGAGATATC
The DNA here is from genome assembly GCA_051953515.1 of Mucilaginibacter sp. Lineage (GTDB taxonomy): Bacteria > Bacteroidota > Bacteroidia > Sphingobacteriales > Sphingobacteriaceae > Mucilaginibacter. The sequence goes on along the minus strand of JBQCIS010000120.1, from coordinate 8,508 downwards.
TCGCCGGCTTTCAGTTTAAATGCCCATGCGGCAAAGTCTTTTACATAAGTGCTTCTGTCGGCAAAGCCCAGGTCGCCACCTTCAACGGCTGATTGCGGATCCTGTGAATATAAGCGTGCCAGCGTGCCAAAGTCTTCGCCGTTTTTAACACGTGTACGCAGGTCTTCTGCTTTTTGCTTGTAGGCCGCTTTCTCATCTTTAGTCAGTTTCGGCTGAAAAACGATTTCACCAACTTCTACCTCTTTGTTAAAGGTTGGCAAGCTGTCTTTAGGTATACGGTTAAAGTAAGCCTCAACATCTTCGGGGGTAACATTTACCTTTTCGGTGATGTGCTGCTTCATTTTATCGGCAACCATCTCCTCTTTAATCTGAGGGCGGATCTCATCCTTATACTGGATCACCGATTTGCCTAAAAACTGCTCCAGTTTGTCCTGACCACCGGCGCGCGCCATGCTCGAACGTAAACGACGGTCAACTTCATTATCCACCTCGTCATCCTTTACCTCTATACTATCTATAACAGCCTGCGCTGTCAATATTTTTTGCGAAATGAGCCCCTGAAGTATCTGGCCTTTTATGGCTTCGTTAGGTGCGCCGCCCTGTGCCAGATAATTGGCGTACTGCATTTCTATATCTGATTGCAGTATGATGCTGCTGCCCACAACACTCACAATCTTATCCAATGTGTGTGTTTGCGCTTTAGCGACGCTAACGGTTAATAAAATGCTCAGTACTGCTATCCCAAACTTTCTCATGTATCCTTTTAATTGCTTATGTATGTGCGGTTTTCCGCAAAGAGTACAAATCTCGTTAAAATTTATCAATTACGCACCCCTAATTATGGCGGCGGGCAAAATTATGCGAATATGCCGATAAAGCATCAAACTGTTTAACTACTTTTGGTTAAAAATTGTTAAAGTGAATATTGATAATCCCGCAGCGCTGCATTTTTTGATGCAGGACGATATTTTTTTACTGAGGAACGAGAGGGAATTGTTTGGGAGAGAGGCGGTAAAAGTGGCAGAAGCAGTTGCAGCGCCTGCGGAGAAACCACAAATACCGGTAATTGAGCAAGTGTCCGTGCCAAAAGCCCCAGAGCCGGTAAGCCCTGTAATCCAGCAACCTGTAAAACAGGCGCCTGCAATAAAATACAGGGGCAATAATAAAAGCGGCTATGTTATACTCGTTCATTATTCATCTGACGAATGGATGCGTGAAACGCATTTAACCGCCCTTGAAAGTACGCTGAAACGCAAAGGGATTGATCCGGTAGATGTAGCCATTATTAATATGGCCGCGCACGGTGATATAACCTTTGAGTTATTTACCGAACAGCTCCGCCCTAAAAAGCTGTTGTTGATGGGCAAGGAATCGTTACCCGCCGGAATTACAGCAGTTAAATTCAATCAATTGCATCAACTTGCCGGCTGCACAGCATTGTACACTTTTAGCTTTGGCGAAATGATGGACAGCAACGAAAACAAAAAAATATTCTGGGAACAGATGAAGGGGTTGTAGGTTGGTTAAGTTGATTGAGTGGGTAGTTAAGCCAACTATTCGATTATTAACTTAACCACTCACCAACACTAAAACACCAACCACTCACCTAATCAACTTAATCAACCACCAACTAACTAATGAAACTCATTTTTGCAACAAATAACGCACACAAGCTGGAAGAAGTAGCCGATAAGCTTTCGGGCAGTATTGAATTATTAAGTCTTACCGATATCGACTGTAACGATGATATTGAGGAAACCGGCACTACCTTTAATGAGAACGCCTCGATAAAAAGCCAATTTATCTGGAATAAATACCACCTGAACTGCTTTGGCGACGACAGCGGACTGGAAATTGACGCGCTGGGCGGCGAGCCGGGTGTTTATTCGGCCCGGTATGCAGGCGGGCATGGAAACCATGCGGCCAATATGGATAAAGTGCTCGAAAAGCTAAAGGACGAGACGAATCGTAAGGCACGTTTCCGCACAGTAATATCGCTGATATGGAATGGCCGCGAAACCTTTTTTGAAGGTATTGTTGAAGGAACCATCCGTCATGAGCGCAGTGGCAACGGTGGCTTTGGTTACGATCCGATTTTTCAACCAGATGGTTACGAGGTTACCTTTGCCGAAATGAGCATGGCGCAGAAAAATGCGATTAGTCACCGTGCAAGGGCGGTGGAGAAGCTTGTGGCATTTTTAAAGGGATTGTAAAATTCAAAACCCTATATCCGGCTGAAAATCCAGCGAAATAGAGTTCATACAAAAACGCTTATGCGTAGGCGGCGGCCCGTCATCAAATATATGGCCCAGGTGCGAGCCGCATCTCGCACAGCGAACTTCGGTACGTTGCATGCCATAAGAATCGTCCTCAATATATAGCACACTGTTTTTGCGTACAGGCTCAAAAAAGCTTGGCCAGCCGCAATCACTTGCAAATTTGGCGGTAGAGCGGAACAGTTCGTTGCCGCAAACCGCGCAGTAGTAGGTGCCTTTTTCGTTACTGTTCCAGAATTTTCCGGTGAAGGGCCTCTCAGTATCACTTTCGCGGGTTACTTTGTATAGTTCGGGCGGCAATATTTTTTTCCATTCAGCATTGCTTACATGCAGGGGTTTAGTATCGGTATTCGAGTAATATGGATTGTTCTCGTGACCCTTATTGCTTTTTAGGTTCTGTGCGGATGCACCGATGGTGCAAGCCAACAGTGTGCATACCAGTAATTGTATTTTTTTCATTTCAGCTTATCTTTAAATACTGCCTTAAATTTTGCCAGTTCAGGCTGAATAACATATTTACAGTATGGTCGGTTGCCATGCAGGTTGTAATAGTTCTGATGATAGCCTTCGGCTTTATAAAAAGCCGTGTAAGGTGCAACCTGTGTAACAATTCGGCTTTTATATGCCTTCGCCGCGTTCAGTTTAGCAATATAATATTCGGCTTTTTGCTCTTGAACGGCGTTATGATAGAATATAGCCGAACGATATTGTGTGCCGATATCATTGCCCTGCCGGTTAAGCTGGGTAGGGTCATGTGCCACAAAAAAGGCTTCAAGCAATTCGTCGTAGCTGATCACTTTAGGGTCGTATATGATATTGCAGGCCTCGGCATGGCCGGTTTCGCCCGTGCAAACCTGCTCATAAGTGGGGTTAGCCACATGGCCTCCGGTAAAACCGGATATTACCTTTTTTACACCTCTTAACTGCTGAAATTTGGCCTCGGTACACCAAAAGCAACCTGTGGCGAAAGTGGCGGTATCTAACTTAACTGCTTTAAAATGGCTGCCGGTAAACAGTGACAAAAAACAAAGTAATCTGATCATATACACGAATAAACGATATGCGATAATAAACAGATGACCGTTTACACATATATGATAAAATGGTGACAATTGCCGTTATCGAAACTGAAATTCTTCTTGCATAATTTATTTCAATAATTACATTTGCACTATACCCCTAAGTAGTGTACGGCTTTAAAAAATATCCCCTGAAAAATCAGTTAACCATACTGCTCCTGGTAGTATTTGCGCTGATAAAAGCCAACCCCTCTTATTATATCTTACAATATCCGGCTACATCCGCTATTACGCATTCCAGGCAGCTGACGTTTGTTCAGAACACCCACAGAACCGGGCATCTGCTGATAAAGCTTGACAAGTCAATTACCGAGAACCTGGATAATAAACATGTGCCGCAAATTAAGTTTGCCGGGATCCCGTTCGCACTCTTTTTCTTTGTATTACCGTTGGTATTTTGCAGACGTACCGACCGTATAGTAACTTATACATTTTTTCATGCAGCAGTATGCCCGGTCAGGTGCATTCTGAGGCTATGATGGCATAGTTCATCTTTCCCTACAAGATTCTTTCAAAAAAATTTAATAAGCGTAAGGTGCTGTATTGCAATGCCCTTACCTGTACTATGCCTTTTAATTGATAAACTATTAAACATAAATGAAAACCTTAAAATTATATATCGCTGTCATTCTAATGGTTGGATCAACCATCGCGTTCCAATCATGCAAACCCAAAAAGATCCTGGCTAAACCTGCGCCCGCTACCCCACAACCAGCACCTGCCCCGGCTCCAAAGCCGGCACCAGCGCCTGCTGCACCCGCCCCTGTAGCGCCGCAAAAGCCGGATCTTAATTTTAGCAATATCCAGTTTGACTTCAATTCATCTGTATTGCATACGGATGCTATCCAAAACCTCGATCATGTAACCAGCCAGATGAAACTGGCAACTGGAACTCAATTTATAATAAATGGCTATGCCTCTGCCGAGGGTACTGCCGCTCATAACATGACTTTATCTGTTGACCGTGCTAATGCGGTAAAGCAATACCTTGTAAATGGCGGCATTGATGGTTCCACCCTTACTGCCAAAGGGTATGGTACGAAGCATCCTATCGCTTCCAATAAAACTGAAGCCGGCCGTGAACAAAACCGCCGCGTGGAAATAAAGACTGTTTCCCGATAACGGGACACTGTGTGGTTTAATGCAGCCCTTAGCATAGTGCTAAGGGCTTTTTTGTGCGATTGAAATTAAACTTCCCTTTCCTTTTTCATCAGCGGGCGCGCACCTAAAAGTGCCAGCAAACTAATTGTTGCGGCAATCGCAAGATAATAACCCACATATTGCAGACCATAGTTAGTGGCAAGTGCGATAGCGATGGATGGCGTGAGAGATGCGCCCAAAATGCCGGCCAGTGTAAAGGATAAAGACGCTCCGGTGTATCGTACCGATGCCGGGAAAATTTCGGCCAAAGCGGTGCCTATCGGGCCGTAAGTAAGCCCCATCAGGAACATGCCTGCAGACAGGAACACGCCGGTAACAAACAAGCTGCCGGTACTGAATAACGGTGCAAAAACGAGTCCGAAGATAATAATGCAAACGGTGGCAATGATCAGCATCCGGTTGCGGCCACTGCGGTCGGCTATTACTGCGGATAACGGAATGCCTATCGCGAAGAACAGCATCGAGATCATTTGCATAATAAGGAAACTGCTTTTTGAATAATGCAGATTGGTGGTACCCCAGCTCAGGGTAAAAACCGTCATAAGATAAAATAGCAGGAAGGTGGTAACGGTTACAAAAGTGCCAAGGATAATGGCTTTAGTGTTTTTAGTAAATACATCGGCAACGGGTATTTTAGCACGGGTATTGTTGTTAATGACCTTCATAAACTCAGGCGTCTCGGCAATGCGAAGCCGTACAAACAGCCCTACCCAAACCAACACAGCGCTTGCTATGAACGGAATGCGCCATCCAAAGCTCATGAATTGCGCCTCATTTAAAGTTTTACTCAGTATAAAAAATGTGCCGCTGGAAATAATGAATCCAATCGGCGCGCCCAATTGCGGGAACATTCCATACCAGGCTTTTTTGTGTGCCGGCGCATTTTCGGTTGCCAGTAATACTGCACCGCCCCATTCGCCGCCAAGTCCTAAACCCTGCCCAAACCTGAACAAAGCCAACAATACCGGTGCAGCGATCCCGATGGAGTTATATCCCGGTAAAAGCCCGATAGCTACGGTTGATGGCCCCATGGTCATTAAGGCCGCTACTAAGGTAGCTTTACGACCGCGTCGATCGCCAAAGTGACCGAAGATAGCCGCACCTAATGGCCGTGCAAAAAATGCCAGCGCAAATGTAGCTAACGATTCCAGTGTTGCAGAAGTAGGATTGGCAGCCGGGAAAAATAGTTTTGGAAATACCAGCACAGCCGCGGTGGCGTAGATATAAAAGTCGAAGAACTCAATAGTAGTTCCGATGAGGCTGGCCGTAAGTATCCGGCCGACAGGATTATTAGGGGGCTGTTGCTGGTTCATAGCCCCAAACTTATGTTTTTTGAGGGAATGTGCAAAGGACGGATAGTTGTCTACTTCACCCAACCCACACTGTGCAAAAAGCCTACAAACTGCGGGTTGTCTTTGGAAAGCACAGGCATCCACAAGCCGAGACGCTGGCGTGTCCACCAAAGGCCCTGTGGGTTGCCGGACGGCGCTAAGCTATAGCGATAGATGGTAGCACGGATGTAGCGTGGCGGTTTACCGGGAAATGGATTTTGGGCGAATAAACTTATAGCGCCGGGATCGTTATGCAGCAGTTTCCAAACAAGGTTATATGTCCATGGATACTCCTCAGATGTCGACATGGATGCAAACCATATCTGCCAGTCGAGTCGTAACTGGTATGGCGCAATCTGCGGCGGGCGCTTATTCAGCAGTACAGGCAGACCACGATAGATGTAGGGTTTCCAAACGGCTTTTGTGTTGGTGGTATCATCTGCCGTTCCTTCAAATATAACATTGTAGCGCACGTCGCCTACGCTACCAAAAGCGCCGTATGTGTTTACAAGGTCGAGCGGATCAAATGATGTGTTCATGACCTGGTTAGGCGACAGCATATTAACAACCGGTTGAATGCTGAGCAAAGCAACAATGAGCGTAATGCCCCATGCAGTGATGGTCATGGGTTGAGATTCGACGGCTTTTCCGGCCGCGTGCTGTGCTTTATTTACGAGATACTTTGGCAGTATCCTTGCCCAAAAACCATCATCAAAGCAGGCCAGTGCCGGGATAATAGTGAGCCAGTTTAGAAACGACAGGTTGCCGCTCAGAATAATAAAAAACTGAAAGGCAATAATCACCACGCCTGCAATATGCCGGGCTATCCTTGGCCAAAAAACAAACAATGGTGCAACCAACTCGGCTATCCAATTAAACCATACCCCAACTTTGAGCCAGAAATGCGGCAGGAAATTAAACCATTGCGTAAACGGCCCCGGAATAGGTTGCGTTTCGAAGAAATGGTAAAGTGCCGTGCCGTTTCGCCAGGAAGCATCGCCGCGTAGTTTTATCAATCCTGCGCCAAACATCACCCTGAACACTAACCAGCGGAACAGCACAATTATGGGTAACGGCGGCGCCCGTTTCGGGAATGGCCGCATGTCCAACAAGGGGCACAGGAATATGGCGAGGAAGCCGGTCTCGGTCAGTTGTATTTCCCAGCCATAGCCATACCAGTCCTGTCCGGCATGGATGATAGACATGTACAGAAACCACAATACGCCCATCAGCGGCGCATTGGCAAAACCCACAGCCACCACCAGCGAAAGAATGAATCCTATCCATGCCACCGTAAGTAATGCGGCATTTGAGTGCCAGAGCCAGAATATGGAGGGCAACCGCACAAAGCCCGCCCCGGTTGAGCCTAACGCCTGGGTCGCCTTGTCGAAATAATCGCCAACCGGCAACAAGCCATTCGCGCCAATGAGCGGTACCAGTTCATTAATGGCCACCAGAAATGCTACTGCATACACCAATCCCAGCAATCGCAGTATCATAAACCGGGTAAGCCAGTATGATTTTTCCGGCTGCCAGGCAACGGTATCGCTTTCAGGTTCGTTGTTCATACTGATTGACAATAGGCAAGCTGCTCTGGATAACAAATAACAATGACAATAGGGTTTGTTTTATTAAATTTTACCGTAACTTTAAATCTCTAAGAACCAATTTAATTTATTCAAAATAATTCATCTACAATTAAATCAATTTCATTATGAAAAAGCTTTTGTTATCTGCCGCTTTATTTTTATCGATGGGCATGGGTTATGCCTTTGCCGGTGGTTCTGATACTACTAATCTTACCGGTTATATATACGACTCGATGTGCGCGGGCATGGGTAAACCAATGCATGGTGCCGACCGTGCAAGCTGCGCCAAAAAATGTATGAAAATGGGTGCCAAGGCGGTGTTTGTTTCAGACGGAAAAGTTTACAAAATAGCCAATCAGAAAGAAGTGGTAAAATTTGCCGGCAAAGATGTCGTGATAGACGGCAAACTAGATGGCGATACCATTGAAGTGACTAAAATAACCGAAGTAAAAAGCTAAATAATCAATAGCTGAAAATATTAACCCGCACCGGCTTTATGAAGCTGAGTGCGGGTTTTTTGTTGGATGAGATGATCATCCTCAAAACGCCTCGTTCAAATTCAGGAAGAATCCCCTACTGTTAAAGCGCCCGAAGGCATAATCAAGGCAAAGATTAGTGCGGGTAACTTTGTTGAACAACAGGCGTAAACCCGCGCCATAGCCCGGCTGAAATACCTGAAAAATCTTCGTATTCTGCTCATCATTGGCGGTTTGCAGATTGCCGAATACCACGCCGCTCACAAATTTATTGGCCAGTATCGGGAAACGGAACTCAGCCTCGGTATCGTTATACCCGGTGCCCTTAAAATATTGCGCGGTATACCCTCTGCCACTGCGGAACGACACATCCCGTGCCGTACCCGGCAAATCAAGATAAGGTAAAGTGCCGCCGGCGAGATAGGAACCCCAATTCCAGAGTGCCAGCACCGTTTCGGGCGAGGACGATGACAGGCTGATTTATTTGAGGATATCAGTAGTTATTTGCACCGCTTTGCGAGTAATGTCTATCTAGGTTTGGTTTACGCGAATACCTTCATCAAAGTAATTGCCTTTGTAGGCCCGGTTGGGGTTAT
>JBQCIS010000119.1:0-4604 GCA_051953515.1 Mucilaginibacter sp. | reverse complement strand
CGCTGTATTTTGGTTTCGCCGCGATCTGCGGCTGGATGATAATGCCGGACTATATCATGCTTTAAAGGGTGAACATCCTGTTTTGCCGCTGTTTATTTTCGACAGGGAGATATTGGATAAACTGCAGGATAAAGACGATGCCCGGGTAACTTTCATTTACAATGAAATAGAAAAAATAAACACGGAACTGAAAAAGCATGGCAGCAGTTTATTGGTACTCCACGATAAACCCGAACATGCCTGGGATAAACTGCTTAAAGAATATAATGTAGCTGCTGTTTTTACCAATCGCGACTACGAGCCTTATGCAAAAAATCGCGATAATGCTATCGCTGAAAAACTTAAAAAGCACAATATCTCCTTCAACAGTTATAAAGACCAGGTAGTATTTGATAGGGGCGAGGTAATGAAAGCCGATGGTAGTCCGTATACCGTTTATACTCCTTACATGCGCAAATGGTACGAAACGCTGAAGCCATTTTACCTGAAAGCTTATCCCAACAAAAAACACTTCAGAAACTTTTTTAAGACACATGCTTTACCTATTCCTTCTTTGAAAGGTATGGGGTTTGAAAAAAGCAGCATGGAGTTTCCGGGCAAAGATTATGAGCAATACATAGCCGATTACGCTAAAAAACGTGATTTTCCGGGTATACATGGTACCACGCACATTGGTTTGCACCTGCGTTTTGGTACGGTAAGCATCAGGGAACTGGCATCTGAGGCTAATAAGCATCATAATAAAACCTGGCTTAATGAACTGATATGGCGCGAGTTTTACATGATGATACTCGACAATTTCCCCCAAACGATGGATCATGCCTTCAGACCGGAATACGACCGGATAGTGTGGGTGAATAATGAGCAACAATTTAAAGCGTGGTGCGATGGAATGACGGGGTTCCCACTAGTAGATGCCGGTATGCGCGAACTGAATGCTACAGGCTATATGCATAATCGTGTGCGCATGGTTGTAGCCAGTTTTTTAGCGAAAGACCTATTAATAGACTGGCGCTGGGGCGAACGCTATTTTGCCCGTAAGCTCCTTGATTATGAAATGGCCAGCAATGTTGGCGGCTGGCAATGGTCGGCAGGAAGCGGTACGGATGCCGCTCCATATTTCCGCATATTCAACCCGGATTCACAGCTTAAAAAATTTGATCCCGATCTTATCTACATAAACAAATGGGTTCCGGAGTATGCTGACTTCAGCAAGTATCCAAAACCCATTATTGATCACGCTTTTGCACGCGAGCGTTGTCTTAAAGCATTTAAAGCCGCTTTAAACAAATAATTTTTACGGCGTTACGCTGTATATTTCAAAAGAAAAACGTAAACAGCTGTTTGAGGGTATGCCGGTAGCCCCACCTTGCCCATAGCATAAAGCCGATGGCAAAATTAACGATATAAGTGAACCTCCGCCATGAACATGAGTTAAGCCATCTTGTACGCCCAGTATAAGATTAGGCACCTGCAGCGATGTACTGTCGGCGCCGTTATATCCAGCATCAAATACTACACCATTCAGTAATTGGCCTGTGTAAGTTGCTTCTACGATAGAATTCGAATCAATTTTACTTGTGCCGGTACCCGGTTTCTCTACCTTATAGAAGTAGGTACAGTAATGAGACGGAAGCCTTGTTGGTGACACATAATTAGCTGGTAAACGCACCGTTACAGGGGTATAACCGGTAAGGTTTTGTGCCTTCATGTAATTTACCATCACAAGGCTGTCGTACGAAGTTTGGTTATTGATAACATGTACATAATAATCAAGGCACTGGTTGCCGGCAATATGCGAGTTGGCATTTTGGGTACTTCCGCTACCGTTACCGTATAAGCCATAGGCCATGCGCGATGGTATTAACAAACGCATGCTGCCACCGTTGTATTTCAGGTCATTTAATAAGGCTATGCGCAGCCCGGCAGGGAGCCCGGCAGTAGCAATATGACCTATGTAATTGAAAAAATGGTTATTAATGGTGTCGGTACTCGTATACAGGCCATCGAAGCTTTTCAGCGTAAATACCATAGATATCCTGCTGGTATCACTTAGCGGCTGCGATGTATTACCCGGAACGATTATCTGATAATACATACCCGTGGTATCGCCGCCATACGTATCCCTCGTCATCACACCGGTTAGGCCATGGGCTGCCATATAATTTTGTATCTGCTGGTCATCATATTGCCTGATGTTCAAATCCACACCTTTTTTCCTGCACGATACCAGGCCAATTACAGAGATCAATAGAAGCGTAAAAACAGTTTGTTTCATTTATATTAATTAGTTACATCATAAAGCCTTATGTAGAAATCAAGTATGGCATCGCCCGGAAGCCCGTTTTTTAAGCCGTAAGCCTGTCCAACCTGCGCCTGCGGATAATGTCCGTAAGCATAGCGCGAAGCCATGATCACTTCAACTTCGCCGCCGGAACCTACCTCTGGTACCCCAAGCTGCCATCCTTTTATCAGTTGCCCCAATGTATAAGTGGGGTGAAACCGATCCGTTTCAAAAAATATCTGCCCGTTGCGGGCATCAAGTGTTAACAGCCTTCCCGTATCCCCAACAGTTATTTCTGTTGAGTTGGTATACAGCGTATTGGTTGCTCCAGAATCGATTACCCGATAAAATACGCCTATTGTATCATTATTTTGCACATGTTTAAACTGGCCGGTAAGGCTGTACTTATCCATATACTCGGAAATGATCTTATCATCAACCGCAGCCTGCGCTTTGTATTGCGCCGGCCCGAATACTTCCGATTTTTTGCATGCTGCCACACAAAAAATAACAACAATCAACAAGCAAACTGACGATATACTACGCATCTCAATTTCAAACGGCAAAGTTATTCTTTTATCTCTCAAAAAAGAGAGCTTAACAATTTTTAACAAATAATCGGTATTGTAACAGTTTGAGGTTGGAAATTATTGTGTGACAGGCCGTTTTTTATGGCACAGGCGGTTTATAGTTCAGGGTAAGCTGGTTGATTTTTTCAAGCAGATCAAAGAGGTATTGCCTGTCGCTCTCCTTAATGTGTTCATTAAGGTAATTGTTAAACTGGCGTACTACAACACGCGCCTGGTGCCGTTTTTCTTTTCCCAGTTCGGTAAGGTATATCTTAACCGAGCGCTTATCGCCCGGATTGGATTCGCGATAGATCAGGCCCGAACTTTCCAGTTGGCTCAGCATGCGCGATAAGCTGGTAGATTTAAGCCCGAGCAAAGAAGCTGCCTTTGAAACCGTTGTGCCTTCCTTCTCGTCGATATTTATAAGCAGGTAACCGATAGATTGTGTAATGCCAAATTCAGTAACGATCTGGTTGTACCTGTTGGCCATGGTTTGCCAAACTATCTTTACAAAATAGTCAATGGTTTCCTGGTGTTTAATGTTGCGCATTCTGGTGCATTTTAATGGTTCATAGTTCATCACGAACTTGAACTAATTTTATTCAATTGATATTTGCCATGAACTATGATCCATGAACAAAAGATTACCATCCAAGCTTGGTATCATCTCCCCTTGGGTCGGCGCCGCCTTCATAATAGCCCCATTGGGTTTTCAATATGGCATCAACGCGGCCAATGGCGCTTTTGGTGGCAAATTTATAACCTTTATGTTCCAGCTTTTGCCGGGTGACGGTGTCCAGCGCGCCGGTTTCCTCCGTAATCTGGTCCGGCAGCCATTGCATGTGGAAACGCTTTGAGTTTACCGCCTGTTGCATCCCCTGGTTAAATTCTATCACATTTAAAATGGTCTGGAATACCGAAGTGATGATGGTTGCGCCGCCTGGTGTGCCTACTACCATAAATAGCTTGCCATCCTTCTCCACAATGGTAGGCGTCATGGAGGAGAGCATGCGTTTGCCCGGCTGTATGCTGTTGGCTTTACCACCAACAAGACCGAACATATTAGGCGTACCCGGCTTTTCGCTGAAATCATCCATCTCATTATTTAGCAGAAAGCCCGCGCCCGCCACAAATATTTTGGAACCGAAAGAATCATTCAGTGTGGTGGTGATGGACACGGCGTTGCCGTCCCGGTCTACTATACTGTAGTGTGTGGTTTGTGTGCTTTCATACCCCACAAACGAACCCGGTTGTATGCTGGTACTTGGTGTGGCGGCGTTCCAGTTAAAGTTTTTCATGCGGGCATTAAGGTAAGTCTGATTCAACAGGCTGTCAGTCGGTACTTTAAAGAAATCCGGGTCGCCGAGGTATTTAGAGCGGTCGGCGTATACCCTGCGCTCCGCCTCAACCATCACCTGCACGGTTGAGTCCTGGTTAAAGCCCCAGCGACTGAGCGGATACTTTTCTACCGTTTTAAGCAATTGCAGCAGTGCTATGCCCCCGCTTGAAGGTGGCGGCATGGTAATAATCTTGTACCCTTTATAATTGCCGGTGAGCGCTTTGCGCCAAACAGAATGATAGGCGGCAAGATCGGCCTTGGTGATCATGCCTTTACCGCTTTGCATTTCGGCTACTATCTCGTTGGCAACTTCGCCATCATAAAAACCATCACGGCCTTTATCCCGGATCAGTTTTAATGTTTTGGCAAGATCAGCCTGCGCCAAAATATCACCTTCCTTCCAGGGTGTATC
>JBQCIS010000118.1:0-3849 GCA_051953515.1 Mucilaginibacter sp. | reverse complement strand
GGTACGTTTATCTTTTTTATACCGCTCCATTTTACCATTAACACCCTTACACTGTTTGGATTCGTATTAGCGATAGGTATTGTGGTAGACGACGCGATTGTGGTGGTTGAGGCAGTTGAGCATTATATGCAGGAAAAGAAGCTGTCGCCCAGGGACGCTACTTTACACGCCATGAGGGATATATCGGCACCGGTAATTGCCATTGCGCTGATATTGGCAGCGGTATTCGTACCGGTGGGTTTTGTGCCGGGTATAGTAGGGCGCTTGTATCAGCAGTTTGCTATTACCATTGCGATATCGGTACTGATCTCGGCGTTTGTGGCGCTTTCGCTCACCCCCGCATTGTGTACCATAATTCTGAAACCGCATGACGATAATAAGAAAGGCACTTTCCTCGACCGTTTCTTTGCCGCGTTTAACCGCTGGTTTGATCGTGTAACGCATAAATACACCGGCAAAGTGGATTGGAACCTGAAAAATGCCAAGTATGCCATTATCGTATTAATATGTATTATAGCAGGCACCATACTTTTATTTAAAGGGAAACCAAGTGGTTTTATCCCATTGGAAGATGATGGACGATTGTATATCACCTATGATATTCCTGAAGGCGCCTCCACGCAGCGTACAGTAACCGATATGATTGGCATGATGCATCAGTTGGACAGTGTGCCTGGTATATTGCATTATGCGGCTTTAGGTGGCTTGAACGTGGTTAGCTTTGGCAGTAAATCAAATAGTGCAACCATATTTGTGCAGTTAAAACCATGGGATGAACGTACATCTGATGATCTTTCCATACAGGCAATACAGGCAAACATACAGAAACGTTTGTCGAGGTATAAAGAGGCCAGTGTAGTGGTTATTCAGCCGCCGGCCATACCGGGTTTGGGTACAACGGGCGGTTTCTCATTCATACTGGAGCAAAAAGAAGCAGGCGGCGATATTAAACAGTTCGAGCAGACAGTAAAGAAATTTGTTGCTGCCGCGAATCAAAACCCGGCAATTGGCAGGGCATTCAGCTTCTTTACAGCGAGTACACCGGCATATCAGCTAACGGTTGATCGTGAAAAAGCTAAAAAGCTGGGCGTTTCGATCAGCGATATCAATACCGCACTGGAAACCTACATGGGTAGCGAGTTCATTAACGACTTCACCATTTACGGGCGCGATTTCCACGTAGTAGCGCAGGCCGATACCAACTACCGTACTAATATTACCGACCTTGGGCAATATTTTGTAAAAAACCAAGCTGGTACAATGGTGCCGCTGAGTACGGTTACATCATATAAATTAATAGAGAACGCGCCTTTGATCTCGCATTACAACTTGTTCCGTTCTGCAGAGATAGACGGTTCATCGGCACCGGGGTACAGCAGCGGCGATGCCATAACAGCGCTGCAGCAGGTAGCCGCTCAGGTATTACCACAGGGTTATGGGTACGAGTTCTCGGGTTTGAGCCGTGAGGAAATACTCTCTGGTTCCAAAACGGTTTACATATTCTTACTCTCTATAGGGTTTGTGTTCCTGTTCCTGGCTGCTTTGTACGAAAGCTGGTCGGTGCCGTTTTCGGTACTGTTGGCTGTGCCATTGGGGGCGTTTGGCGCTATCCTGTTCCTGACATTTAAAAGCAGTTTGAGTAATAACGTTTATGCGCAGATAGGTTTGATAACGCTCATCGGTCTGGCGGCGAAGAATGCTATCCTGATTGTAGAGTTTGCTAAGGAACGTGTAGATAACGGTATGCCGCTGGAGCGGGCGACGCTCGAAGCGGTACGGCTACGCTTACGACCAATCATCATGACATCGATGGCGTTTATATTGGGTGTATTGCCGCTGGTATTTGCTTCGGGTGCTGGTGCGCAGGCACGGCAAACTATTGGTATTACCGTGTTTGGCGGTATGCTTGCGGCAACTTCGCTGGCAATATTTATTGTGCCGGTACTATTTTATACCATTACCCGGTTAGCTTATGGTAAAAAGAAACTGGCAGAACTGGAAGCTAATTTCGTTGAAGATCCGGATAGGCTGCATTAAAGAAAGCATTTTCTGACAAATAGGAGATAAGCCCTGCAATGATTAAAGCTTTGCAGGGCTTTTTTATAATACGCTATTAGGAAAGAAAAGCTCGATGCTTTTATTGATGCCGTAATCGCCAATCTGTTTTCTGCCCGAAAGAAAATTGATACCAAAAACAAAATAACTAAGGGCGGAAGTTGGCAACTTTTAGCTTCGGGATAGCCCTTTTGGCATGAAAATTTGATGAAATTGCAACTTGTCCTCATTTGGCTTCACCCTCTATTGGCTACAAAAAGGAACTAAAAAGTATACAAAATTTTGTTTTGCGCATGTACGACTTTTTTAATAACTGACCTTTTGATCTTTGCGGTCATTAAATAAAAAATAGCGTGAACAACTGGTCAAAATGCCGTGAAAATCAACAATTAAAGTCGTTAGCAATTGTTGAATACTGTTTCAAAAAAAGCAAAATAATCATTGTTTAAGCGTTTCAGGTTGTAAAAAAAGTGGCACGGTGGCAAGGAGTTTGCAAAAATCAGGTTAAATGAAGTACAATAATGTACAAGTTATTTAATATCTAACAGAAGCACAACAATGAAAAAAGCAACAAACTATTTAGCAGCAGCATTAGTAGCAGCAGCTATATTCATCGGAACAAATGCGAAAGCACAAACTATTACACCGAACAAACTGCGATTTGGTATAGGTGCGGAAGGCGGCGTTGTAACCGGCGATGCCCATAACTATTCAAACGCCGAAGCAGGCGGTACGGCAAGATTGCAATATGGCCTGTCGAATAATTTCGCCATTACCTTAACATCAGGTTACTACAATTTTTTTGGTAAAAATATGCCAGGTACCAACCAGGAATACCAATCATTAGGCATGGTGCCTGTTAAGGCGGGTATTAAATACTTCTTTACCCCAAATATATATTTCGGTGCTGAAGCCGGTGTGGGTATTGAAACCAAAACGTTTGCTGTACCGGGCGTTCCAGACAGCGGTCCTGATGTTACCAATACCAAATTACTGTTAACACCAGGCTTAGGCTGGGCTAACAAACACTGGGATGTTGGTGTACGTTATGAAAACTATTCAGGCCAGGAATTTAACTACGGTGTAGTTGGCCTTCGTTTAGCTTATGGTTTCGGATTATAACCGATCCGTCTATTAAAAATGAAAAGCCCTTGCCAAATCTGGCAAGGGCTTTTTTTGATATTATTTTGAAATGCTGTTTTATTGCAATTTGCCTAAAGCAGCTTTTACGCGTTTCATAGCTTCAGTTAGCTTATCTTCTGCAGCCGCGTAAGATAAACGGATAGACTTTTTGTCGCCGAATGAATCGCCGCCTACTGTTGCAACATGTGCTTCTTCAAGCAGGTAAATTGCCAGTTCGTCGGCATCGTTAATGGTTCTGCCGTTATAGCTTTTACCGAAGAAAGAAGTTACATCGGGGAAGAAATAGAACGCTCCGTCGGGCAGGTTCACTTTTAAGCCTTCAATATCTTTTAAAAGGCTGTAAACCAGGTCTCGGCGTTTTTTAAATTCTTCGCGCATTTTGTAAACGCTTTCCAGGCCACCTTCATAAGCAGCTAAACCTGCACGCTGAGTAATTGACGAAGTACCCGAAGTAACCTGTCCCTGTAATTTGTCCATAGCAGCGGCTAACTCTTTGCTTGATGCAGAGTAGCCGATACGCCAGCCGGTCATAGCGTATGATTTTGAGAAACCGTTAATGATGATCACACGGTCTTTCAGGCTCTCGAACTGTGCAATAGACTCATGTTGTTCGAGGTAGCTGATGTGCTCGTATATCTCGTCAGAAATGAT
>JBQCIS010000117.1:0-3867 GCA_051953515.1 Mucilaginibacter sp. | reverse complement strand
GGTAAACTGTGCGACCAGGTGATTGTATCTATGAATCGTGCAGCAGAAGATGCTGCCAAACAGGCCGAGCCTATATTTGTCGACGCCCTTAAACACATGACGGTTACCGACGCTACCAACATCCTGTTAGGAAAACCGGACGCCGCTACTCAATACTTTAAACGTACTACCACCGCGCAGCTGTTCGCTAAATTTAAACCGGTTATACAGGTGAGCCTTAACAAAGTAAACGCCACTAAATATTATGGCAACGTAGCCGGCGAATACAACAAGCTTCCATTTGTAAAGCATATCAACCCCGATATTTCCGATTATGCCACTCAAAAAGCCATTGATGGTATCTTTATAGAGATCGCGGCCGAGGAACTGAACATCCGTAAGAACCTATCTGCCCGCTCAACACCAATGATGCAAAAGGCTTTCTCTTTTGCGGAAATGGCTAAGAAAGCGCTGTAGAATTAATATTGTGATTCCTACCATGACATAATAAAAACCTATGTCATTTCGACGAGAATGAGAAGACAAGTGCGGGGATCGAGGAGAAATCTTTTGCGACATGCTTAAACGCCTATTGACCCCTTTCATAGGATTTCTCACCTGCCCCAATCGCTCAAGCCCTATGCTAATGCAGGATTCGAAATGACATCGTTTTTAGTTTATCATTTATAGCGGGTCCTGAATTTAATACTGATGGTGACCATCTGCGCCTTATCATCCGATGGGGAATACCACTCAGGACCGTCTTTCACCAGCTTAATGGCAAGGTTATTCGTTTGGGTGCTAACGCCTTTTATTATCCTAAAGTCGCTTAACGAATTATCGGCATTTACCTTAAAAGATAACTTCACAGCGCCCTTTTTCCCATCAGGGGATACGGCACTTTGGTGCAGGTATCCATAAAAATCACTCCACCCGGTGGATGGCCTTGGCTGGAGGTCTTCCAAAGTGTTATTATTATCATTCCCTGGCGTTTGAATGGAGATTATCTGCATGTCGCGCCGGGTAACTTTTGTCTCTTTTAGTACATCGCCATCGGCAGTAACCTGCAATATAGCCTTATCGGGTACGGTATACAGGGTAAACCGGCCATCGGCATCGGTAAGCGTAGAGATGTTAGTGCCTTTTATCTTTACCGTAGCATATGTCACCGGTTCGCCTGATGCTTTTACCATACCCCGCACCATTTCCCCATGTAACTTCATGGGGTTAAACGGGCTCATATTTCCGGCAGACCAAGAGCGTTTTGCCGAAATCCCCTTAGTTAAATTATTTAATGACGCACCAAAATTAGGTTGTGCGGCCATTTCATTAAGCCCCTGTTTTTGCTGATAGCTGCTGGCATACTGCTGCTGTATATTACGGTACTGATTTGAAGCTGCATTATATCCGTTCTTATCTATATTGGCCGATGCCAGATTGGTGCCTTTTATGGGTACTATGTTACCCTTGAGCTTGTTGGTATCTATTTTCATGATACCCGCCGTTTCTTTATCTGCCAGGCGGGAAGCGCTATCGGCAGTGCTGCCAATCTGCGCTTCGGTCTGCAAGGTATTCGCCTTTTTCTTCGCGGTGTAATCCATCACGATCATTTCGTTCAAAGGCGTGGTATCTTTCGACTTAAATACCGCATTATCATCAGAAGTCCGCAACTCGCTTTCCTCAGGTGGGGTAGATGCATTGGCATCCGCGGCAACGGTTAAAGGCGCATATTCAATGTTTTTGCGGTTAACCGCTACACGCTTTTCTTTCTTTGCTATCTCCTTGTCTGTATTGGCAACCATCCCGGCTGGTACACTATCAATCGGCGCTTGCTTTTGTGCAGGTTGAGGAGCATTTACGGTCGGCTGCTGAACTATCATTCTCTTCATCAAAGGCGGCGACAGACGCTCTGTATACCAAAATAACCCGATTCCAAATAAAAGCAGAATAGATGCAGCGATCCCTATAGTTCGCCATGGAATAATGCGCGCTTCTTTTTTCACAATCCGCTGTTTCAACCTGCTTTGCAGCTCGTTTAGCCCTGCGTCATGGCCGGCTGCTACTTTTTCATACCCTTCCAGCGCATCCATTAAAAAAGGGTCATCTTGCGCACGGCGCTCCAGCTCATGCATGGCATGGGTGTCCAGTTCCCCGTTTAGGTACTTTTTAATCTGCTGCGATATGTCGGTATGCTCAGGCACTATTTTTTTCTATACAAATTTTCAGGTTACGTTTGCCGTTCTGTATATAGCTTTTCACATCATTCATACTAAAGCCGGTAGCTTCTGCAACTTCCTTGTAGCATTTCTCCTGCAGGTAAAACAGGTCGATGCTTTGTTTTTGTTTTAGCGGAAGCTTTTCCATGCAGCGCGCCAGGATTGTCATGTAATCTTCGTTGTACTTCTCATCATGATGCAGGAATTGTTTATTTTCCATAACATCATCCAAATTAATTACCTGCATTTTTTTACCAGAACGCAATTGCATCAGGCAATAATTACGCGCCAGCACATACAGCCATCCCCTGAACTGCTTTATTTCATTCTGCTTTACCTTAACTATAAGTTCCTCAAATATGCTCATTACCGCATCTTTGGCAAGCTCATCATCCGCCAGGTACTTCAGGCAAACGCCATATAACAGTGGCATATACCGTTCGAAAAGCTTACCCAATACGGCAATATCGCCGCTTGCACGATAATCATTCAGCAGTTTATCATCATCAGGATGACCGGGTTTTATAGGCTTATTGGTATCAGGCATTAATTAACTGCAAAATAATTTTTTTATACCGTTTATGGAAATATGCCTGTCTCACCATTTATTTATAGGCAGTCGAAAAAAAAAATCATCGGTTTATGGAATTATGAACATTACTGCATCGTATATAAAGACGACATAGTTTTAACTGGGTGGTTCCCTCTCGCCGTATAGGAATGGCAACGGAACAGATATAAAAAGGGGCTATATCTCCCTGCGCCTTCCTGTTGGGAGGGTACCGCACAGTTTTTTGAGGATTTATTGTTAACGAATATTCTTTAGTCGTTATGTTGTGTATAAAATCCCTTTCCCCGGGTATGAACAAACTCCATCTGAGGAGGGCGATTAATTGTGATGAGGAAGGGAGGGGTTAAGGCAGCGTTTTCAGGCCTCTCCCTTACCATCGCCTTTAAAAGGCTCTATTAACTGATCATTATATTATAACTGAGCGAAAGCGGCGGGCGGGTTATTTGTCCGTCGCTTTTTTGTTGCTTTGTTACTTGTCGCTTTCACCGCTCAATTGCCGCTGAGGCTACTACTTTTTTCTTGATAAAAAAGTAGCAAAAACTAAGCGTAGCGCCCTCATGAACACCTCAAAAAATAAACACTGGTGAATAAATCAAGCCGATGGAAAGGCTTTTTTGCCGCACTAGGCCTTTGCCCTTCAAAGCTTGCTCCTCAGTCGGTATCGCACAACCCCTCCGCAACTTTTCAGCCCAAAGCTTTTCCATCGGCGGCGTTAGTCACAAACATTCGGGCTTTGGAAATAGATGCTGCCTTTACGCTCTTTTATCTCACAAACCGTCATGCCGAACTTGTTTCGGCATCCCACATATAGGTTCGCTCTACATACGACCCGCCTGATTGATGAGGTACTGAAACAAGTTCGGCATGATGTGGCGGAAAATGAAAATATCAAACTTCCAAAGGGGCAAAGGCCTGCCGGAAAACCGGGCCGGGTGTATTGCCTCGCGGTTGGAAGGTTTTTTCCGGCTTGATCTTTTGGTTACTCGTATGTTTGAAAAGGAATAAGTTTCTTTGGAGAATAGGCGAAGGAATGGGAGAAATATTTTGGTTAAGGGAGTCGGTTTGATATTCCGGAAAAAGAAAGATTCCCCATTTCTTATG
>JBQCIS010000116.1:0-9155 GCA_051953515.1 Mucilaginibacter sp. | reverse complement strand
CTTTACTTAAATACATTACTTGAATAATATTAAAGCGTAAATACTTTGTTAATTGTGGGTGCAAAGGTAAAGCTAATTTGTGAGATGTGCAAGTTTAATTAATTCAGTTCATAGTTGATGGCCAATCAGAATAATTGAACAAGCCAACAACATGAACACTCGTGAATTCATTACCCGACAACCGGGCAATATCTACGGTCGCCGTCTCTTCCATATGAGGTAATTTGACGCAAAAAGCACACCGTAATATTATTAAGTTTATTTTTGCAACACTATTCAACAGTTTAACTAAATAAAACTATAACTTATTGTTCATTTAAAATGACCCACCCAACCTACCAATCTGAACTCCGCGTACGCCCTGACGATATAGATATGTACAACCACGTGCATAACAGTAAGTATTTTGATTACGTACTGGCTGCTCGTTTCGACCAGATGGAGCGCTGCTATGGTATGGGTATGGAAATGTTTCTGGAGCGTGGCTTTGGCTGGTTTGTGCGCAAAGTGTATATGGACTTTAAACGCCCGCTGAAAATGAACGATTATTTTATTGTAAAGACAGGTATTGATACCATTGATGCAAAAAAGTGCAAGGTACACTTCGAGATACTTAACAAAGCCACCAATAAAACCTGTTGCGACGGTTGGTTTGATTTTGTGATGATAGACCTGAAAACCGGCAAAGGCATACATATACCCGACGATGTGGTTAACCACTATAGCGAGCCGGAGTGCTAAGCCAAAACTCTTACCTATTTTATTGGTACACCTCTTGATTAAAAAAGAAGTGTATCTTATATTCGTTGTCTAAACAGTAAACCTTGCAAAATAAAGCCTATTTAAATAATTGGAATAAAGTTCCGGTAGCAGTACGGCGTTTTATTTTACGTGCCGTTGCCATACTTATAGTTTGGAAATTACTTTATCTTATTTTTCTGTTACCTACGCGTGTGCTCGATAAACCCTTGAGCCATTCAGTTGCGATGGGCACTATCCGGGTGCTGAACACAACTACTCACTCGCATGATTTTAGCAATAAAAGCGAAATCGGCAATATTCCCACCGATAATGGAATGGCTCCTGCCCCGCTGGAGAATGTCTATTATCATGGCCGCAACATCGTGTCTATAGAAGATGGCTGTAACGGGCTGGAACTTATTGTGCTTTATATAGGCTTTATAGCTTGTATGCCGGCTGCAATGAAGCGAAAAATTATTTTTAGCATAGGCGGCTCTGTTCTAATCTATGTGGTAAATGTGATACGGTGTGCAGGCGTTGCGTACATCATACTATATTATCCAAAATATGCCGATTTTGCGCACCATTATGTATTCACCTTTATAGTTTACGGCCTTATCATCGCATTATGGCTGATCTTCTCAAAAAAGCTTAATCTTACGAATGCACAAACTAAGTAACCGGCAGATTTATTGGATAGGTTTTATCGTAATTGTAGTTATCTATTCTTTATATAACCTTTACCTGGTTGATGTAGGTTATTATCAGGATATCCCGCGCAAAGTACGCCACATGGGTAAATTCGCTGCTATTCTTACAATATATGCTACCGGCACTTTCGCACTCAGAAGATATACTGCCGAGTGGATGATGTTTATCTGGCACCTTGTTCATATCGTTATCATTGGCCTGTTGCTTTTGATCGGTATTTACGACTGGACATTCGGCGAAATTTCTGCCCAGATGCGTAACGTGGCCAATACTCTTTTTGAATTCCTGATCTCTCCGCTGATTTACATAGGAGTAGGTATATTGAACACCACGTTTAGCAGAAGTGATAAATCAATCTCCAATAAATAAAATATAGATTTAACCAACCTGGGTTTGGATTTAAAATTCCCCAAATTTCCCCAGGCCCATCGCCGCTGATTGCACAAAATGGGGAAATTAAATACAAGGAAAAAAATTCAACCTGTTATCATAAATTTCTTTTAAGTGAAATTTGGCTTTAACTAAGCCAAAAATCAGAAAGAACAGCATGAGCATCTGTTTTTAATAAATTCCGGAATGAATATTGGAATTATTTCAGAAATTAATAACTCAAAGAAATGAAAAAACTGATTTACTTATTCTCAATTGCAATCGCATTAACAATATTTACTTCTACAAGCGCAAGCGCCCAAACACTCACACCGTCTGTAAAAGCACCAGGCGTAATGTGCGACTTCCTAAGCGATCTTCTTGCCGCTTTATTTGGCAATAATAGCAATAATACCACCACAACCACTACAACCAGTGGCGGCTCTAATTGCAACAATACACCCTCTACTCAGTTGCCCATAAACGGTGGTGTTGAGTTTTTGATGATAGCAGGCGTTATCATTGGTATTGTTACAGTTCAAAGGGATAAAACGGCAAAAACCGCAGCAGTAACTTTACAAAAATAAAGATGGTATAGTTGTCGTTTCGGCGTGTGAAAGGATTGCTTTTTAGTAAAATCAAATTCCATTACTAAATTGAAGATGAGGGTAAATAAACGACTTAAATTCTATTCTTACATTTTGGAATAAAAATTGAAACTGTTTCAGAAACTTAAAAAAATGAAAAAGCTGATTTACCTACTCTCAATCACAATTGCATTAACTGTAATCACTTCTGCAAATGCAAAAGCAGACGATCGTTCACATGATGATCACGAAGGCGACTCTTGTGGCACTCCTTCTACCCAGCTGCCAATAAACGGCGGCGTTGAATTTTTGATGGTAGCAGGTGTTGTTATTGGTATCGTAACTGTTCAAAAATATAAAACGGTTAAAACAACAGCCGTACAAGAATAAAACCTGCTTTGGTTGTACCTGTTATTAAGGGAGACTGAGTAAAACGAGTTTATATAAATTTTCAGAAATATTGAGCGATGCAAATGTTGCATCGCTCTTTTTGTGTTATACCAATATTTTGCTAACTTTGTTAGCATGAAACATTCCGGAAGTGCTGACCTTCCGCTGCATGGCGGTTTTGTACCTGTTTGGCTTGCTGAACGCATGGCAAAACTCGGGCTTGCCATTGTAGAAAATATACTCATTGATTATGGCAAGGACGACCTGCTACGGCGCTTAAGTGATCCTTTCTGGTTTCAGAGCATGGGAGCGGTTATGGGAATGGACTGGCACTCGTCTGGTATCACAACTTCGGTTTTAGGTGCATTAAAACGATCTGTAAACCCACACAGCAAGGAATTGGGAATTTATATTTGCGGCGGCAAAGGGAACCATTCGCGCAAAACGCCTGAAGAACTGCTGCGCATTGGCGAAAGAACCGGTCTTGACGGCAACTACCTGGTGCGATGCAGTAAACTGGCTGCTAAAGTTGATAATACCGCCATACAAGATGGCTTTCAATTATATCTACATAGCTTTATAGTAAGCGATACCGGTAAATGGGCAGTAATACAACAAGGCATGAGCGATGCCACCAGCACGGCCCGCCGTTATCACTGGCATTCGGAGTCGTTAACTTCATTTGTAAATGATCCGCACACCTCTATTTATGGCAAGAATGCCGGATATATTTTGAATATGGCCGATAAACAGGCCGATAATTCGCGCAAGGGCATTATGCAGATAGCTGCCGAAAAGCCCGAATACATGCTGCGTGAAATAAACAAGCTGGTTCTTCCCTCCCATCATGACGTCAGGGCTGAAGATGTGGATCTGAAGCGTTTGGGGGCCATACTATGGCTGGCGCAGGAAAAACAACCTAAAGACTTTGAAGACCTGCTATTGTTACAGGGCTTAGGGCCGCGTACATTGCAATCGTTGGCATTGGTTAGCGAGGTAATACACGGAGCGCCGAGCCGTTTTAAAGACCCGGCAAGGTTTTCATTTGCCCATGGCGGTAAAGATGGGCACCCCTTCCCGGTACCGACAAAAGTATACGACGAGACTATCAGTGTACTCCAAAACGCTGTATACAAAGCAAAATTGGGCAACAATGAAAAGAATGAGGCTATCAAACGTCTCACCAATATTGCCCAGGCCGCCGAAAAGGATTTCATCCCCAACGCCAATTTCGAAAAAGTAATAGAGCAGGAACGTGCTGATTCATGGAAATATGGCGGTCGTACCGTTAAAGGCTGGGCAAAGCCAAAAGTGGAGCAACAGCTGAAGTTATTTTAGAAAGGAAAAAATAAAAAGCCTTGTCATTGCGAGCGGAATGTGGGCAAGGATGTGTGCAGCGAAGCAACCTCGTCGCTTTCCCATTATACGCGAGGCGGTTGCTTCGTCGTCCCGCGCCTTGCCTTATGCTGCTCCTCGCAATGACATATTTGATAGCTATGACCGTTAGTTACCCCCTAAAACAAAAATAGCGATGAGCTTTTGCCCATCGCTATCTCTTTATTCTATTTTAATATATTTTACTTCAACGACTTTTCCAGCTCTTCAGCTTTTTCCAGGTGCATTTTTATAGTTGGCAAAGTTTTTTCAGCAAAGTAATGAACCGGGATATTTTTGTCTGTAGCAGCTTCTGTAAACAGGTCTACTGCTCCTTCATGGTCTTTAACCATCATGGCCATATATGCTTTATCAAAATCAGCACCTTTTTTGGCAGCAAGGCTATCCAGCATTACTTTATGCTCCCCGCTGATGGTATCATTTGCAGTAACCATCTGATCGTCTTCAAGCGCCTTCATTGAGCTGTCCGCCTGGGTATGGTCAGTGATCATCATTTTAGCGAAGCTAACTACTTCCTGATTGGTAGAATTAGTTACGGCAAGTTTAGCAGCCGCCACCTCGGTCAGACCACCTTCAACTGCCTGATTCAAAAATTCTATGCCGGGTTTATCAACCAGCGATTTCTCATTGTAGTACTTTGCTTTCCAGTTATCACATGACTGCACTGATAATGCAATCGCCAATCCCAACACCGGGTAGATCAGTTTTTTCATTTTCTATTGTTAAGGTTATCTATTAACGACCATCAAACTATGTGGTTTGATAATTAAGTGCAAAACAAATCAATTTATACAACAAGCCCAAATATTTTTGTATGGAAAAGTTGAAAAGTCGGAAAAGGCCGGAAGTCCGTAAGTTCAAAAAGCTTTAGATCGGACAGAAACTTACGAAGTTTTAAAAACTTCGTAAGTTTTGAATAGATATCTTTCGGTCTTCTGGTATTTTCTCACTTCCGGACTAAGCCAAGTTACGACCGGCATTTACAATACCGTATACCGTGCGTATAATTAGCTTATTGTATATTTCGTCAAGTTCTTTATCGCCCTGTTTGTTATTTAAACATTGCAACGCATAATGCTGCATGATTACCAGTGGCAATACTATCCTTTCGCGTATGGCAATAGAACGGCGCTCTACAGGATATTCATCCATCAATGCTTTGGTATCGCTAAGTTCTATCAGCATGGCTTTGGTAAGCTCGTACTCATTTTTCATGGTCTTCCAGAACGCGCCAAACTTTTTGTCGCCTTCCATGTAGGCAGTAACATTAAAGTTTGATTTCGACATAGACATCATGCAGTTATCAATCATTGTCTTAAAGAAGCCCGATGTATGATAAAGCTGTTTAACTTCTTCCCATTTACCAGCCTCCTGCATTTTTTTAAGCGAAGTACCCATGCCGTAAAAGCCCGGTATATTCTGTTTAAGCTGGCTCCATGAAGTTACAAAGCTAATAGCACGTAAATCTTCCAGTTTTAATGGCGCATCGGCATTACGCTTGGTCGGACGGCTGCTGATATTAATGCGTGATAATAATTTAAGCGGACTAAATTTTTCCAGGTATTCCACAAATAACGGATCTGTACGCAGCGTCATGAACATGTTGTAACTGTCATTCGCCATGTCCGAGATCAGTTTCTTGTTGGCATCGCTCAAATGGTCGTTTTTATTCGGGTAAAGGGCCGAAACAATACCGGCATTGATCAGCTGCTCCATATTGAAACGCGCGGTTTCAACCGAGCCGTATTGCGAGCTGATGGTTTGCCCCTGTATTGTTAATTGAATATGGTCGTTCGCAATTTCATCACCCATCGATGCATAAAAACGGTGTGTCTTACCGCCACCACGCGCCGGTGGGCCGCCCCTTCCGTCAAAAAATGCCAGTTCAATGCCGTATTTACGGGCCATGGCGGTCAATTCAACTTTAGCTTTATAGATAGACCAGTTGGCCATCAGGTAACCGCCATCTTTTGTGCTGTCTGAAAAGCCCAGCATTATCGTTTGCTTGTTACCACGGTTTTTCAGGTGCTCTTTATAAAATGGATGGGTATAAAGACTTTCCATCACACCTGCGGCATGCTGCAAATCGTTTACCGTTTCAAACAGCGGCGCAAAATCAATAGTCAGTTTATCTTTTTTCCACCCGCTCCATAAAAACAGGTCTACCAGTTGCAGTATATCCGATGCCTGCTGGCAGTTACTGATAATACAGCGCTGAAAAGCCTTCTCGCCATTGGCTTTCTGTACATCCCTAATCAGGCGAATAGTATTTAGCGTATCTTTTGTAAGCGGATCGGCATTATCCGGGCATCTAAAGTCGGCTTCGTTAAACGACAGGCTTTTTAATTTGCCGGCCTCATCCAATTTATCGTATCCTTTGGCAATACCTACATAAACACCCGGCTGCTGCACTACATAATCAAAAACCCTGCGTAACACGCGGCTGTCCTGCCTGTAATCAAGTGTGGCAAAATAACAGCCGAACAGGTTTACCTTTCGGATCAGATCTTCAACCACATCTGCAAACAGGTTATCATGATCGCTAACGAGTGTACTGCGTACTGATTGCAGCATATCAAGTATTTGCCCCTGAAGGTCTACCGCGTTATCATCAGGATTAAAAGCATTCTCATAAAGCAGTTTTTCCAGGTCGGTAAGCAATGTACCAAAGCCGCGGAAGGTTATCCGGCGTTTAATCACCCTGAAATCGCGGTAATAACAACGAAAAATGATCTGCCGTAAAAACTTAGAAACTTCACGGGTTGTGTCGGTTGTTACGTTAGGGTTGCCATCCCTGTCGCCGCCCGGCCAGAAACCTAATTGCAATATCTGGTGCGCTTCGGCAAGGTCAATATCAAATTCTTCTTCCAGCTTGGTCTGTATACCGGCCATGGCATGGTAAAAGATGTTTTCCAAAAACCAAACCAGGCTAACTGCCTCATCAACAGGCGTTGGCGAGGTTTTATTAAAGAAAGGCGTTTTACCTAATTGTTGCAGTAAAACGTCAATATTATTAATGTCGTTAATCTTCAGTGCCTCGATCAGGTCGGTCATGATACCCAGTACCGAACCCGGATAGAATTGTGTAGGATGCGCGGTAAGCACCAGTCGCAGCGAAGATTCTTTTAACTTTTTGCTGATATCGGCACGCACCTGGTCGCTTGTTACCGCCTGCTGCAACAGGCTTTGCAACGAAACTGAATCGTCAGGCCTTCCTATCTTATTGAAGGATGAGTCCTCGATCGCATCAAACAAAACCACCTGCCGTTCGATATACTGAATAAACCTGAACAAACGGTTGATCTGCTCACGGCACTCAATGCCCGGTACATACTTCTCAAAGAAAGATTCGATAATTTCAGTGGGCGATAACTGTTCTGCAGCGCCCTTTTCGCAATGCGAGCTGAAAAACGGTAATAAAATACCGGTATCTTTTACCTGATAAAATGGCAGTGTTTGAAATAAACTGTTATATAACTCAAAACGAGCGACAACTTCCTGATTAAAAGTGGTTTCGCGCTGGCTGAGTTTTAACGCGTAGGACATAGTAGTAACGTGTGTATTCGTTTAAAACTCCGGTGCAATAAAATGAGGCCGTTATTTAAAGCGGTGAATTTAGTCATCTAAATCGAGAAAATCACAAAAAATTGAATATTTATTAAACAATAATAGTTTATGATGATATATTGATTATAAAAGCGCCATGTAGTTATATTTTTTAAATTTGTACAACCATTTAACCGAACACTATGCAAATCAGGGATGTAAGAAGTTTTTTTTACAGTCAATATTTTTCAGACGGTATACGCATCACCCTTGGCGTAATGCTGCCATCGCTTATCCTGGCCGAGCTGGGTAAGTTTGGCATGGGTATAAGCGTATCGTTAGGTGCCCTGTGCGTAAGCGTTGTTGATAGTCCGGGCCCTCTCGTCCACAAGCGCAATGCAATGGCTATTTGCAACCTTTGCGTTTTTGTTACTGCAGTTATTACAGGTTTTGCAAGGCTCAACGTATATACTATCGGTGCCGAAGTTGTAATATTTTCCTTCCTGTTCTCCATGTTCACTATATATGGTAACCGTGCGGCATCTGTGGGTACGGGAGCTTTACTGGTGATGATATTAATGATGGACGAAGCCGTACCGCCCTCAGAAGTGGTGATGCAAAGCGCTATTATTTTAGTTGGCGGTATTTGGTATATGCTGTTTAGCCTGGTATTTTTTGGCATCAGGCCCTACCGCGCAGCGCAGCAGGCTTTGGGCGAAAGTATTGGCGAGGTAGCCAAATTTCTGCGCATAAAGGCAGATGTTTATAAACCCGGCGCTGATATTGATGATAACTACCGCAAGCTGGTATTACAACAGGTGCGCGTTAGCCAAAGCCAGGACCTGGTGCGCGAATTGCTTTTCAAAAGCCGAGTGCTGGTGCGCGAGTCGACCAGTGCAAGCCGTATACTGGTACTTACGTTTGTGGATCTGGTGGATATGTATGAGAATATCATGGCTACGCACTATGATTATAACTACATTCATGAAAAATTTAATGACACAGGCATACTGGATGACATTTCCCGAATTATTGAACACATGGCCGACGAGGTTGACAATGTGGCCTTTATCGTACTATCCAACACTAAATATAAAACCCCGGTAAACTTTCAGCCGGAACTGGAGGAATTAAAGACAAAAATAGATAAGATAGCCGCGGATGATGAAGAAACCAGCAACCTGGTGCTCAAAAAAATACTGGTAAACCTGCGCGACATGAACCAAAAGATTACCAGCATTTACAAATATTATCATTCTGATTCGGCCAGAATGTTGTTTGAGAACCGACGCAAAGTCGAATACTCCAAATTCGTTACGCACCAGGATTATGCCCCGCATATTTTTACCGATAACCTTACTTTCAGTTCAGCGGCGTTTAAGCATGCGCTAAGGGTATCATTTGTGTGTTTAATTG
>JBQCIS010000115.1:0-4177 GCA_051953515.1 Mucilaginibacter sp. | reverse complement strand
TCCTAGCTTGTTCGAGCTTCGAGGTGAAAGCTTTCTGTGGATGCATGACCTTTCTACCTACGATTCGGTGATCAATTTCTCCCCGGTATTCGGTGTAGATCATATCAGTTTGATGTGTTTGCTGATGACCATCTCTACTTTGGTTTATACTTATTTCAATAACCAAATATCGGGCGCGACAGGACAAATGAAATATATCGGGTACATCACCCCTATCATCTTCCTGGGTGCACTGAACAGCTATCCGGCTGGTTTGAACTACTACTACTTCCTGGCAAACATGTTTACCTTCGGTCAGCAATACATCATCAGGCTGATGGTTGACGACAAGAAGATCCATGCCCAGATACAGGAAAACAAAAAGAAACCTGAAGAGAAAAAGAAAAAATCAGCCTTCCAAACCCGTATGGACGAAATGATGCGCCAGCAACAGCAAACGCAGGCTGCAAAAGGGAAAGCAAAGAAATAACTTACAGGCTGCAAGTCGGAAAAGACAGAACGACCATAAGATAAATATTAACCCGCCGGAAATTTCCGGCGGGTTTTTTATTGGCATTACTTTAAGTTTGCCGCTTTACCTTAAACGTACAATTACTAAACACGTTTTTCACTGATAAACAAACGTTTGCGTTGAGCTTTCAAGAAAATTTCGGATCAGCCTTTTTAACTTGTGGTTAATTGACCAATAATAACAAACTTCATCATTTAACTAAACCATTTATGAAAGCTATGAAACACAACAATTTCATCCACACTAAAAACCAATCAGCTGTTAAAACTGCATTTCTGTTATCAGCATTATTTATTATTGCTACTATAACAAGTTGTGACAAACAAGCTGTTCAGCCGGCTTCACCAAAAACCACTACTACAACCGCAAATCAGGAAAAAATGGTAGCTACTCCCTTTGGTATGATAGCTGCCTCAAAAGTGCATTTAGTAGAACAAGGCACAGAAGTAGCCGCAGTAAACGGGCACATAACAAAAATCAATTCTTCGACCGGCGCGGTGATAGAGGATTATGGTAAGATAAGTACCAGCAATATTACTGAAAGCGCTACTAACCTTAGTTCACGTTTTTCCGCGCATAACCTTGCAACAACAACCGGAGGCGTAGGTAATGGCTATTACGTTTATGGAAATCTTCCATCGGGCAAAAACATACAATCGTTTTCAACCAGTTGGGTGGTACCAAGCGCGCCAAGCCGCGACAGTACCTTATTTTTGTGGAATGGTGCCGATAATGTTGACGGCACTTCATTTATGCAACCAGTATTGGGCTGGAATGACGGCCACGGCGCTACCTGGTTTATACAGAACTGGGGTTTCGCAAACGGGAATTATTTCCATTCAAATGCCATTACCGTTTCTTCCGGCACAACAGTTACAGGTGTAATGACCCAAATTTCTGCCAAAAACGGAACTTATAAATATTCTATCGCTTTTGCGGGGCATTCGTCAATTACCTATACACAGTCTTATCCCGAACCAGCCAACCAGGTAATTGAATGTTGGGAAGCCTATACCAATACCTATCTTGCTTTCCCTCCTGACCAATATGTGGCAATGAAATCCATGAACCTGCAATATGTGGGCTCAGGAACCACCAACCAGTCAATAACCTGGGTACAAACAAGCGACGGCGCAATTTATACCCCATCAGGACAAAACACCGTACTGGTTAACAACGGAACCAACAATTCGGAAGTAGATTTCTATTTCCAATAATTAACGGACCTCACAGCTTGGTCAATTCAATAAGCCTTCAATTTCTTGAAGGCTTATTGTTTTAAACTAATTTTTGTCATTCGATCAGTTAGTCTTTCAGACTTTCAGACTTTTCCAACTTTCGGACTAAATTATTTAGTAAATACTTCCTACATTTACATCCATGTATGCAATAGTGGATATCGAGACGACGGGGGGACATGCCAGCGCCAATGGCATTACAGAAATAGCTATTTGCATACATAATGGCAAAAAGGTAATCGAGCGTTATGAAACGCTGATCAATCCCCAACGCGATATCCCCATCTATATACAGGCGCTGACGGGCATCAGCAACGAAATGGTGTGCGATGCGCCGCCTTTTGAGGATGTCGCGGCAGATATCTACCACCTGCTCAACGGCAAAATATTCGTTGCGCACAACGTTAATTTCGACCATTCATTTGTTAAATATCATTTAACTGCAGCGGGTTATGATCTGCAGTGCAACAAGCTTTGCACCGTAAGGCTTGGGCGTAAGATAATGCCGGGATTACCTTCGTACAGTCTCGGTAAGCTCTGCCACTATCTTGGTATTGAGAACGAAAGCCGTCACCGCGCGGGAGGTGATGCCGATGCTACGGCGAGGCTATTTTCCATTCTTTTGCAAAACGACAAGGATGGGCACATAACCGGTGCATTAAAACAACGCTCTAAAGAACAGGTGTTGCCTCCTAATCTCGATAAAAGTTATATCGACAAGCTATCCTGGATGCCCGGCGTATATTATTTTCACGACCAAAAGGGCAAGGTGATTTACGTAGGCACGGCCAAGAACATTAAAAAGCGGGTTTGCAGCCATTTTACAGGCAATAACCCCAGTCAGCAACGGCAAGGCTTTTTAAAAGAGATCCACAGCATCAGCTATCAGGAGTGCGGCACCGAATTGATTGCCTTTGTGCTGGAAGCGGTGGAAATCAAACGCCTGTGGCCCAAATTCAATCGCTCGCTCAAACGCTTTGAACAGGGTTATGCCTTATATGATTATATAGACCAGCGCGGCTATGTGCGTTTGGCCGTAGATAAGCACCGCAAGTTCCAGATGCCGCTTTACACCTGCAATTCGCTGCTGGAAGGTTATAACCTACTGAACCAGCTGATAGAAAACTTTGATCTGTGCCCCAAACTATGCTTCGTACAAAAAAACAGTGCCGAATGCACCGGCGCTTACAGGAATAACTGCGCATGTACCGGGCATATATCGCCGGATGAGTATAATGCTAAGGTCGAAATCGCCATCGCCTCATTAAACGAAGCACTGCCAACCTTCGCCATACGCGATAAGGGCCGCAGTTACGACGAGCAAAGCTGCATCCTGATAGAAAAGGGCCGCTTCTACGGCATGGGCTACATCGCCACAGATACCATTGCCGATAGCCTGCCCCAATTAAAAACTTACCTTACCCAATACCCCGGTAATGATTACATCCGCAATATTGTTTCTACTTATGCGGCAAGATACCCGGAGCGGATGATGGTGTTTGGGTAATTCCATTTTTATTTATTAACACAATCCTCCCTATCCATTGGTTATAATTTTATAACAGTTAAAAATATATCTATGGATAGCATCAATAAAAATCAACCGGAAGAAAACACCAAAAATCTTGAGGGCCAGGAAGCCTGGAAAAAAGCAAAAGAAATTGCCGAAAGCGCCAAAACCTGTTTCTTGTGCAGCAATATCAAAACCGGACTGCCATTTTCGACAAGGCCTATGTCGTTTCAAAAGTTCGATGACAATGGCGATATATGGTTCCTAAGCGCAGTTGACAGTCATAAAAACGAAGAAATAAGCGATGATCCCTTCGTTCAGCTTTTGTTCCAGGAGTCGGCTCATTCAGGTTTTCTTACACTTTACGGTACAGCTGAGATCAGTCAGGATAAACAAAAGATAGAAGAATTATGGGAGCCGATTGCCAAAACATGGTTCACGGAAGGCAAAGACGATCCACGCATACGTGTAATAAAAGTATCGCCAACGCAGGGCCATTACTGGGACAATAAGCATGGCGATGCTATTGCATTTGTAAAAATGACCGCCGGCGCTATACTGGGCAAAACTTTTGATGATTCGATTGAAGGAAAATTAGAACCTGCTCCGAATGAACAGATAAATGAATAATTAACTTGACCGCATTATTGTAGAGCGACAAAGCAATCTATATTATGTAGTAATAGGATCATACCTATCACAACGGATTGTTTTGTCGCCACTTATTGCTTCCTTATTCGCTTAATAATGAAGAACTGCGAATATTATATAATACCCGCTTTCTCCAATTCCTCCGCCATCTGCTGCTGTAATTTCTTCGCTTCTTCACGTGCAGCATCGGCAAAATCCGCACCGTTACTTGCGTAAATAATGCCTCTGGACGAGTTTACAATCAGTCCGCATTCTTTCGTCATACCG
>JBQCIS010000114.1:0-79810 GCA_051953515.1 Mucilaginibacter sp. | reverse complement strand
GTGGTATTGCTACGCCCCATTTTTTATTCGGCTTGCTATCCATTATAAAGCTTATTTTACCGCCCTTCATCAGTTCATCCCGGTACATCCAGCAGTTATTTAGCGGCTTGCCATTTATTGAAGCCGATTGAACATATATATTTTGGTTTGAATTGTTTTTAGCTTGAATTACCAGCGTTTTTCCGTTGCTTAACTTTATGGTTGCAACATCAAAAAGCGGGCTGCCAAATTCAACTATAGGTTTGTAATCTGTAAAACCTTTTACATCAAATATGCCAAGGGCCGCCATCACATACCAACCTCCCATTTGTCCCTGGTCTTCGTCCTGCCCATAGCCATATCCGTGAATGGGGTCATTGCCATAAAAATCATTGGAGATAGCCCTTGTCCATTTTTGGGTTAGCCACGGCTTGCCAGAAAAATCAAACAACCAACTAATGTGTAAACAAGGTTCATTTCCATGATTATAAATGGAACTAACGCCAGCAAATGCATCGATCGTTTTTCCTCCGCCAAAACCTTCAGGTTGTGACTTTTCAAAAATGCGCTCCAATTTATTATTGAAATAATCTTTACCCTGCAAAGCAATTAAAGCAGCAGGATTCGCCGGTACAAAAAAGGTATATTGAATAGCATTACCTTCCTGGTAGCCACGCCACGGGGCGGAAGGATCAAATTTGTCTATGAATTTACCATCCGCCGTTTTGGGTTCTATCAACTTGTTTGCAGGGTTATATAACAAGCGCCAGCCGTTTGACAGCTTTAAGAGCTTTTTGTAGTCAGCCGTTTTCCCCAATGCTCTGGCCATTTCGGCGGCTGCAAATGTGCTAAAGCTATATTCCAACGTATGTGAAACCGAGAAATTAGATCCGGTAGAATCCGTTATGAAGTCGCCACCATTATGCTCAAGGAACGGGACGTATCCTTTTTTTACAAATGGCTCAACATCCATCTTACCAGAACCAACCTTCCTGTTTTTCCACTCAAGCTCATTAGCACAAACCGCACGATAGGCTTCGTTAATGTCGTAATCCCTTATGCCTGCCTGATAAGCCGCGGCAATTGTGAGGCCAACAAAATTTGTTCCTACGCCGGAGACATATTCACTATTTGCAACACCGTCGCCAAACCATCCTTTATCATGATAAAGCTGCAGCTGCGTATGAATAAAATCTTCGAACATATCCGGATACGCCAATGACCATAATTGAGTCAGGTCCCAATAACCACCCCAAATAGCATCAGTATTGATGAAATTATACAGCTTGCCGCTTGGTGCCCGTTTTAAGTGCCCGATAAGTCCCTTATGCATAGGGTAATCGCCATTCACGTCGCTGGCAATTCCCCTGCCCAACAACGCATGGTATAAACCGGTATAAAATTTTGTTTTATCACTATCGTTATGACCCGAAACTGTAATCTTATCCAGTGCCTTTTCCCAACTTTGCCGGGCGAGCTTTTTTGCCTGGTCAAAGCTTAAATTTGCAGCTTCTGTTTTCAGGTTAAGCTCCGCATTGGCTTCTGAAGTGTATGACATGCCCACTTTTATCACGATCTGCTCGCCCTGGTGTGTAATATAGTTCAGAAACAGACCGGCGCCTTTTCCGCTTTCTTTACTTGAACCCCTGTGAATAGCGCTCCCTAAAAAAGAGCCTACGCTTACCGGTGCTTTGCTTAATTCGCCGTAAATAAACATAGATACTTTCCCTTCGGGATCGTATTTGAGTACATATTTGGGATAGGTATCAACAAAGCCGGCAAAATGCGTAGCGTCAACCATATGTATCTCTGCATTTGTCACCGGGCCGCTTTCACCCTGTACATCGCCCATATCAAATATCAGGTGAGCTTCGTTGCTTTTGGGAAATGTATAACGATGAAACGCCACCCTTTTTGTAGCCGTTAGTTCGGCAGTGATCTGGTAGTCATCCAGCAACACCCTATAATATCCGGGCTGAGCTATCTCATTCTTATGTTCAAAATGCGAGCGGTAGCCTGAACCTGGTGTATCAAGCCCTCCGGGCCGAACTTTCAAGGTGCCTGTGGTAGGCATAAAGCTAACGCCTCCCACCTGCCATTCATGAAAATGAGCAAAGCCTTCGATAGAATGATGGCGCGGATCATAGCCAACAGCTTCCCATCCCTGCGAATTACCGTAATGCCCATTGGTTGACGGGCCTGGCTTTGCCATACCTTCAGGTACAGCGCCCGGGGTAAAGAAAAACCAGCGACTTTGCGCGGTCCCTATGGTCGGATCGACATACCTGAGCAGATTCTGGGCCGATACATTTTCGGTAATGAATGCAGAAACTACAAGTGCACACATTACAAGAGTTCTTTTTACTGACATGAGCAGATTATTTATATTTTGATAATAATACCTGGACGCGTTGCATCCATGCCTGGTCCACTTCTTCCATATTAGTATACCTACCGGCACCATCTAACGAAGCATATTGATAATATCCGTTATCAGCTGAATTTTTTAATACAATATTGATCCGGTCAATATTGGCTTTCGCGTAAATGAGCCAGTTACTGTTGCCATCCGTTGCAAATAAATCTATCATTGCCTGCGATGCCCAGCCGCAATAACATCCGTTAACCCTTATATCGTTCGTATTAAATATGAATACGTTATAGGTAACATTGTACAGGGTGTTGATCATGGCAGTACCAAGCGCCTGCGCTTTTCCCACATAAGTATTATCATTCATCACCTTAGCCCATAAAAGGTCAGCATCAACCATTATCGCGTTATCATAGGTAAATTTGTAGGTATCTGAAGTGCCGTTCTTTTCAATTTGCCAAATATACAAGCCTGTTGCACTGTCGAGCATTTTAGTATTCAGCCACGAATTGATCTGTACCGCCCAATCATGGTACACCGATTGACCCGTAATCTGGTAAAGGCGCAAAAATAGTTGCAGCGCGATAGCATTTGATTGTGTTGGCTTTACCGTTTTATCGGTGCTCCACCAAAATCCTCCGCCAAAGGTTGTATCCCATTGGCCGCTGTTTATAAGCCAGTTTGCAATATTTTCGGCAGCTGTTAAATATTTTACCTGCGTGTCGCCCGTTGTAACATCGTAAGCCGCCAGGTAGGCAACGCCCGTTAAAGAGTTATCATCAACATATTTTGTGCCGCTTGCACCTGAGCCATCAAGATTCGCCGCAGCAAAATAGCCGCCGTTCTTATCAGATCTATCCCATAAGTTTTGCAGCCATTGAAACGTGTTATTCATATAGGGCGCGTAAGAATTATCTCCGTTTGCTACCATTGCAGCATCAGCATAAAGCTGGCTGGCATTATACCATTCAAAAGCCGATGTTGTATTGGTTGTTGTGTTAACACGGTAACTTCCATACGCTGTGAGATAAAAA
Organism: Mucilaginibacter sp.; assembly: GCA_051953515.1. GTDB lineage: Bacteria > Bacteroidota > Bacteroidia > Sphingobacteriales > Sphingobacteriaceae > Mucilaginibacter. Next base: position 76,426 of record JBQCIS010000114.1, on the reverse strand, counting down.
GAGGCTATAAAATTGTGTGTATTTTTGGCATTGGTAAGGTAAGTTGATTCAGCAGGCGGCGGGTTGCCACCTGTATTGCCGGTTGTATCCGTTTTAGGTGATGTGGGTGTGACATGCGACTTTCCGCAAGAAAAAATGAATATCAATGGCGCCGCCAAAATAACTAACAATCTCTTCCTCATGATATTATCTTTAGAAGCATCCGCGGCAATTTTGGCCACGGATGCTTTAGTTTTTATATTTTTAAATTAATTAAACGCGGTTGCCGTATGCGTGTATGGTCCACTGGCCTGGAAATACACATCCACTTTTACGTTATGCATGTCGGCCGCTGCCGGGAATTTGTAGGTATTGTTCCATTGATCATTCGTTGCAGGAACTAAATAAAAGTAACTGGCCGGTTGACCTGCCGGATCTACATTATTTGCAAGTGTGCTGCCCCACCATTCGTCGCCAGCTGATGTATGTAGGATAAATTTATAGCGCTGATCCCTACCCCAGGAGAACTGGTAGAAAGTAACCGGTATCTTTGGATTTTCCCATGTACCGTTGCCAACATAGCTCAATTTTCCGATTGAAGTATTGTAAGCTGACATATACAAACCGATGGAATCGATACCCACAATGTTTGTTGTTAATGTATTCAGATTGACATCAATACGGTAAGCCTTTGTTGCTCCGGTTACAGCGGTTGTCGAGTTCCCTACGTTTAACGCGCCTTGCGCATCAATATAGTATTTGCTTCCGGTGCCATCAGATTTGTCTGTAAGCTGATAACTACCCGCCTGCAGTGATGTGTATAATTCAAATACACCAACAGATGTCTGTTTCATTGGGATTGTTTTACCACCCTCGGCAGCAGAGCCGGTAAGGTACAATGTTGTAGGCAATACTATAGGCCGTGTAACCGAAATGGTTCTTTGCGCTGTGCTTAATTTAGCGTTAGCGGCAAGTGATACAATAACGGTCCATTTAAGGGTGCCTGTATTTAACGGTGCAATTCCGGCCAGCTCGGCAACCCTATTCAGCGTATCCTGACTGATGCTTGCCTGGGTTTCCACTCCCCGTCCGTCCGAAAGCATTTTATAGATTGGATGACTAAAGTCTCCCGTCGATTTATCAAAAGCCACTTCATATAGAACAGGATCTGCTGTTGATGTTGCGCCCCATTGAAAAATAATATTGCCGCCGCCGGCCTTAAGATTAAAACTTGAATTATTATCCGGCGCGGTGAGTTGTGTTACTGCGTTTACGTTGGTATTGAGTTCATGGTTATCTTTTTTACACGATGGCAGTATGATAGCCATTAACAACACCACTATTACTAATTTATATAACGATTTCATTTTTTTTCTTTTAGGTATTCGTTTAATAATTAGGATTCTGCGTTAAGTTTTTATCTAAATTGATCTCACTTAGCGGTATAGGCCACAGATAGTCGCGGTTAGGGTTAAAGGCGCGTTTTTGCGCGCGTATATAACCATTGTCTGTTGAAGGATCGCCCGAGAACCTTGCGCCATGCACATAGCCATTCATCACTGTATTGGCAACTTTCCATCGCCTGATGTCATCAGTTCTTAAACCTTCCATAGCCAATTCAACGCGTCTTTCACGTCGGATAATCGTCGTCATATCATTACCGCCAGGATAGTTTAACGCGTTCAGATCAGTAAAGCCAGCACGCGCCCGCAAGGCACCTATGGTTTGCGCCCAAACGGTGGCATCCATCTGGCCTAACGCATTTTTCGCTTCTGCATAGTCAAGCAGTATCTCGGCGTAGCGGAAAAGATGCAGATTATTGCCTGACTGGTAGTTTGCAAGCGCGCTCGGGTCAAAATACTTTCTCCAGTAATACCCGGTAGGCGATGAACTTTCTGATGTTTTGCTGTATTCATCTAAGCCCGGCTGGTTAGGATCACTTCCCGGTTTGATATAAATTGTTTTGCTCGGACCATTTATACTTCCTTTGTTATTCCATTGATAACGATCGTACACAACCGTTGCTGTTAACCTCGGGTCGCGGTTTACATAAGGGTTATTTTCATCATAACCGGAACCAGCCTGGGTAATACTGTCACCATTCAGCATAATATAATCATTCACCAATTCCTGAGTTGGTGCAAGAGCACTTACACGCCCGCCAACTGTCCTTGGGCAAAAATCCCAGTAATTATTCCATGTACGGGTGGTAGCTGGCACATATTGCAGCGAAAGAATAGCCTCCGTGTTGTTTTTATTGGTTGAAGGATCATTAAACAACGCTTCATAATTTGGCGATAATGAATAAGTGCCGTTTGTTGACTGATTAGTTATTAACTGATTGCATACGTTAACCACATCGGCCCACTTGCTTTGATATAGCAGTACTCTTGCCTCCAAAGCCAACGCAGCACCTTTGGTGATACGCCCAACCTCGCCTGCACCCAATTGATCTTTTGATGGCAGCGATGGTATTATGGCATTCATTTCACTTACAATAAAGGCATAAATCTGTGCCTGAGATGTGCGTGCTTCAGTCTTAGCCTGATCTTCCGTAATGTTATCGTTGATCAGCGGAACATCACCATACCATTTGGTCAGGTTAAAGTCCTCAAAGGCACGTATAAAACGAACTTCCGCTTTCAAACGAGCAAGTGTGGCCGCATCTAATGTTTTGTTTTGATCTACAAAGGCCAGGAATTCATTACAAGACTTGATAGCCGAATAATAGGTATTCCAGTCATTCAGGAATTCTGCGGTTTGAGAATTTGCAGTACCGCTTGCTATCAAAAGCAGGTCGCTATTATTGCCTGAATAAGCATTATCCGACGTTCCCTCCAGATTAAAATACAGGTTACTGTTATACATCAGGCTGTAATTGTTATTCAACGCGTTATAAACGTTTGCACTCGTTGCCCAAAAATTTAAGCTGGAGTACTGATCATTCGGGGCGATGTCCAGTTTCTTGCATCCCATTGACACGATTGTCGCTAAGGATATAATTGCGATATTTTTAAATATTTTCATGATAATTTCTTAATGATATTTTTAAAACGTTACATCAAGGCCCATCCCATAAAACTTAGGCAGCAAGTATGCCCGCGCGCTGTTTGAAAAATCATTTCCTGATAAATTGTTATCAAATTCAGTAGTTTCAGGATCGATAAAATTCAGCTTTGATAGCGTTAGGATATTTTGGCCTATTAATGAAACCCTTAGTTTTTGAATACCTATTTTCTGGGTCAATAAGGTAGGCAATGTATAGCCAACATTGAGATTCTTTAAACGCACATAAGCTGCGTTGAAACTATACAGGTCAGAACCTGTCCGCCAGTTATTTGTGTTCGATGCCGAACCAATTGTGGCCAGTCTTGGGAATCTTGCATTGGTATTCTCAGGTGTCCAGAAATTCAGTTGGTGCTCATATAATGTCTGTCCATAATCATAATGGAAGGGCTCTACCAGTTCGCCGCGCAAAAACTCGGTCCTTTGACCCACACCCTGAATAAACGCCGTCAGATCAAATCCTGCATAGGCTATCCGGTAAGTAAAACCGAAAGTATAATGAGGGAAAGGATCGCCTATAAATGTTTCATCCTTTGAGTTTATTTTTCCGTCGCCATTCAGGTCCTTAAACTTCAGGTCACCCATTCCAACCACGTTACCCGCAGGATGCGGATAGGTATTCACATCGTTCTGGTTTTGGTAAAAGCCATTGGTTTGATAGCCATAGTATTCCGTGATGGGATGCCCAACAGCTCTGATCAACTGCCATACGTCCTGTTGATAAGTAAATTGTTGTGTTTTGCCTGTTAACTGTAAAAGTGTGTTTTTTGTATTGGCCACATTGCCGCTGAAGCTTTGCGTAACCTTACCGGTTTTAAGGGTATAAGTTAACTCTACTTCCCATCCCTGATCCCTAACCTTCGCAACGTTTGCAACAGGCGGGGCAGCGCCAAACAATACAGGTACATCCAATGGCTGTTGTTCGATATTGCTGGTAACTTTATTGAAGTAATCTACTGAGCCTGTTAACTTATTGTTGAAGAGCCGGAAATCAGTGCCGACATTAAAGGTTGCCGCCCGTTCCCATGTCAGATCAGCGTTGGATAAATTGGTACCAGCGCCACCCTGAAGTATATTGCTAAAGCCATATGCGCCGGGATAATTAAAGTAAGTTGTTTGGTAAGTATAATCACCGGCAGTTTGGTTATTACCAACTACACCATAAGTAACTCTTAACTTAAGATAATTAAGCGTTTTCTTAATGTTGTCCATAAAGGATTCGTCGCTAACCACCCAACCTGTATTTACCGAAGGGAAAAAGCCGTTTCGATGCCCTTTTGCGAATTTTGAAGATGCGTCATCGCGGAAAACGAAATCAAGGAAATACCTGTTTTTATAATCGTAATTAATACGGCCAAACGCAGAAAGAAGGCTATTTGCGTCTATCGCAGTACTATTATACGAATTGGTAGCATCGATAAGTGTACCTGTTGTTGAAGTGCCGAATGTTGGGTCAGTGAGCGTTTTTTGCAGTTGGAAACCGCTTTCGGAATAATTTTCGCTCGATACGCCTAATGTTGCGCTAAAATTATGATCCTGATGAAAGGTTTTGTTGTATGTGGCATACAACTGTGTATTAAATGAATTCGACTTGGCATTGTTGTCAAATGTAGTCAGGTCGTTCCCATAAACACCGCCCGGTATATAATTTACTTCCTTTCTTCTGAAAAAGTTGCCGTTGTTTTGAATGGTTCCGCCAAAAACACCAATCAGTTTCAAATCTTTAGTGATGGTTAAGGTACCATTCAAATTTCCAAAAATACGATCGTTGTCTGCCTGATCCCAGCCGCCTTGTTTTAAAACACCATATTCATTGTATTGCGAGGCAACGGGATTGGTTAGGAAGTTTCCGGCTGCGTCTGTCCAGCTGTAGTTTGCCGGAACACGATTGGCGTCGGCTATGATATTGTTATCACCTACGCTGTTCGTTTTATTTCGGGTTTTGGTGTATTCCAATATCGCATTCAACCTGAAGTTACCGATAACACTCGTCTGGTTCAAACGGAAATTGTATTTCTGATAACCAAACTTATTTCCTTCACCACCATTACCGATAAAGTTGCTCATCTGGTTTTGGTACCCACCCGATATAAAATAACTATTGGTGGGCCCACCGCCGCTAATACTTACGTTTTGTGTTTGTAAAGGAGCGTCATATATCAAATGCTGAATATTCCACGTACCATTTCCCTGTGCTGCTAATTGTTGAATTTGTTCGGGCGTATATGCAGGTGGCAGACCCGAATTCTCGAGTGCCTCGTTCCTATAATAGGCATTATCAGCCGCGCTTACCTTATGCACTAATACATCCGGAACCTGCAGGCCATAGCTGCCATTATAGGTTAAAGTTGGCTTCTGGTTAAACTTTCCGCTTTTTGTAGTTACCAGTATAACGCCGTTCGCGCCGCGGGAGCCATATATCGCTGCAGATCCTGCATCCTTTAACACCGTTACATTGGCGATATCATTCGGGTTTAAAAAATTAAGGTCATTTACATTTTGTGATATTATACCGTCTATTACCAATAACGGATTATTGTTACCGGTAGTGGCTATACCACGAATATTGATATTGACATTAGCGCCAGGATCAAGTGCAGGCTGCTGAATGATGAGGTTTGGCGACTCGCCCTCTAAAGCCTGAAAAGTGTTCAGCACCGGCTTCTCGCCAATATCTTTTGCGCCTACTGTATTTAAAGATCCATTTATCGTCTCTTTCTTTTGGGTACCATAGCCCACTACTACAATATCCTCAAGATTATTTGCTTTTACCGACAAGGACAGATTAATTATACTCCGGCCATTCACAGCAAGTTCGGTTGAATTGTAACCAATACTGCTAAATACCAGCACCGCGTTTCCATTGGGCACCCTGATGCTATACCGTCCATCCTGGTCTGTAGCCACGCCTGTGTTTGTACCCTTTAGCGTAACGCTTACGCCGGGGAATGGCTTGCCATTCTCGTCGGTTACAGTACCTGTTACGGTTTGCTCCATGGGTTGCTCGATGACGCGTGCCGATGGTATGTTGGTTACTTTCAGCGCAATCGTCTGCTGTTCGAGTACGTAAGTGATCGGCAGGCCGGCTATACATTGATCAAGAACTGCAACAACGCTTCCTTTATTTATATCGACAGATACCCTTCTGTTTTTTAAAGGCTCAAGACTGACATCATAAATAAAATGATAGCCGCTTTTTTTCTCAATTAAAGTTAATGCCTTGCCAAGTGTTATGTTTTTTTCATGAAGGGTAACAACCTGTGCAATGCTTTTGGCTCCGGCTTGAAACGCGGAGATGATGATCAGGATAAAAACTATCTTCATAGTTAGAAATAGTTTTAGAAGGCCGGGCCTGAAAATGGCCGGCTTTGATTTAAATTTCATACTTTCGTAGTGTTTGGGTTAAATGCTAATTCAATTATCAATACGATGGTTGGGGCCCAGATAATCAGCCGGCATGGTGCGGGAACACCTACCGGCTATTTTTTTATACCGGGGCCCAAAAGTTTATTTGTAAAGTTTCTCTTTTCTCATATCTGGTCTTTTTAAGTTATTAAATAGGTTAATTGGTTATTGAAAGGAAACCGGGAGTATGTCCGGTTCCGCATGCTAATTTGTAACAACTACTTTGTGGCCCTGTATATTGAATTTGACACCCTCAAATTCCAGCAGCTTTACGAAACCTGAAAAGTTTACATTTCGCGACATGCTGCCTGTAATCTTAATACCTGGCCTTTTACCAGTATATGTAACATCAACATCGTACCATCGCTCGGCATCGCGCATAACCTCTTCAATTGATGAGGCATTAAACTGGAATAGTCCGTTTTTCCACGCAACTGATTCGTCGGTGTTTACATCAGCTACATTAATCGACTGCGCCCCTGTTACGTCAAGTTTGGATTGCTGACCCGGTTTTAATATAATATCGTCTTTATCAGACGTCACCTTTACACTGCCTTGTAGTAACGTGGTTTTTATATATGGCTCATTATCATAACAGTTGATATTGAAGTGTGTCCCCAACACCTCAATCATTTGGCCTTTGCTTTTTACCCTAAAGGGTTTTGCCGGATTATGGGCTACTTCAAAGTAAGCCTCGCCCGTTAATTCAACATCGCGATATGATCCATTAAAGTTAGTAGGGTACCTTAAAGAAGATGCCGCATTAAGTGTTACTTTGGTTCCGTCTGCCAACACAACGCTATATTGACCGCCCCGCGGAGTTACCAGCATATTAGAAGCTGATTGCTGGTCACTTCCGGATGGCACATATTGAATTTCCCCAGAATTGGTTTTGCGAACAACTGCGTTATGCTCCTTTGCTATCTGTCCGCTTTTTTTGCCGGCAAGTGATAGTTGTTTTCCGTTGGCAAGTATAAGCATCGCTTTATTGCCGCCTGGCAGTATTTCATGAGAGATTACTTCCTGGCGGCCAATTTGCGGGTTTGAATATTTTGCGCGGATATGTAATAAATGAATACCTATTAATAAAAACAGACTGACAGATGCAGCAACCGCCACTGCAGGCCACAGTCGGATAGTTTTCGCTGGCTGTGCTTTAAGGTTTGCCGCCAGCAGGGTCTTTTGCCAAAGTTCATCCGACAAATGTTCGAAATCATCACTATCAGACAGAGACTTATTTGTAGAAAGCTGGTTATACCAATTTTCGACTATTTGTCGCTCATCGGGTGTAGCATCCCCCTGAAGGTATTTATCAATAAGCTGTTTGGCTTCCTGATGGGTCATAACGAAAATTACTTATAACTGGTTTATAAGTAAAACACCTGGCAACAGGCCAGGGGGTATCGGTAAAAAAATTATTTATTTAACAGCAGCAGAAGTATGGCTGCTCCTCCGGCCTCCCTAAGGTTAAAACGGATGATTTTCAGCGATTTGTTAATCTGTTTCTTTACTGTTTCATCAGAAGTGCCAAGCCGTTTTCCAATTTCCTTGTATGTTAAATGTTCTTTGCGGCTCATCTCAAAAACCTGACGCATCCTTGGCGGCAAGGCAGCTATTTCCCTTTCAATAGCAACCATCAGATCGCGCTCGTCCAGATAAAGTAAAGTATCTTCACTCACTTCGCTGGCATATTTAACCAACGAGTTGAAATAGTCATCACGATATTTGTGATGGCGAAAAACGTTCAGCACTTTGTTTCTGGCGATGGTATACAAATAAGGTAGCAAATTTTCCTGAACCGGCACCTGGTCTGCTTTCAACCACATACCGCTGAATATTTCCTGAACAATGTCTTTTGCCTCGTCCTCGTCGCGAATCATTTTGTAAACATGAGCGTAAATTAGCCGCCAATACCGGTTATAAAGCACTGTAAAAGCGCGTTGATCACCTGATTTCAGTAATATAATTAGCTCACCATCTGAAGACATATATAAGAAAATGAGAAGTTTATAAATATCTAAGCTACATAAAAGTTATATAAGTGCAAACATTTTAACAAATGTATGTATCAATTTAAATCTGCGATGATTTTTTTTTCAATTCACTCAAGACGGCGTTGTTAACACAAATCAATCGCCAATGAATGAATATAGATAAGAGCCTAATTTCAAAAGCCTCCTCTCCTATCTTTAGAATGCTTACTGTCAGATAACCCCTGAATGCGGTGTACAGATCCGCCATGCCAGCAATCGATTGCAACAATTCCAATAATGTTTTATATTCGCCATTAGTGTCAATAATAATCAATTAAAAAACATGTCAAACTTAAAACCGATTTTTAAGTTAGCGATCCTATTGGTGATTGCTCTTCCAACCCTCTCTCTTGCACAAAACTACCAGCAAGTGCCATCAGGCATCCGGGCCAATGTAAATGGCGTTTCGTTAACAATTAAATTTTATTCACCGGGGATCATCCGGGTAACTAAGTCGCCCGAACACCATCTGTTTGAAAAATCAAGTATTTCGGTGATCAAACAACCGGAGAACGTTCGTCTCCAGGTTTCAAAAAATGCGGGCAAACTCACCATTTCAAGCAGACAATTAAAGGCAGAACTTAATTTAACAAACGGTAATATAAGTTTCTTTGATAGCGAAAAGAAACGTGAACTTCTATCTGAAAAGATAAACAGTGCAACTTTCACACCGGTTAATGAAAATGGCAAACAAAAATATGATGTGAAACAGGCATTTTTACTGGACACGAATGAAGTTGTTTACGGGCTTGGGCAGCAGCAGAATGGTAAGCTAAATCAACGTAACGAGAAAATATTCTTGCAGCAAAACAATACCAAAGTTTGTATTCCATTTATTCAATCTGTAAAAGGATACGGGCTTTTTTGGGACAATTACTCACCGACAACTTACAATGATACCAAAGACGAAACCTCATTCGACTCGGAAAGGGGCGACTGTATCGATTATTACTTCATGTATGGTGGTTCTACCGACGGCGTAGTTAAACAGATGCGAAATTTAACCGGCCAGGCACCGATGAAGCCCCTATGGGCATACGGATTCATACAATCACGTGAGCGGTATAAAACACAGTTTGAACTGGTAGATGTGTTGAGAAAATACCGCGCGCTTGGCGTACCTATTGACGGCGTGGTGCAGGATTGGCAGTATTGGGGCCCCGATAGTGTTTGGAATGCCCAGGCGTTTAACCCCGTTGCATATCCGCGCCCCCAGGCAATGTCAGACAGCATACACAGTATGCACGGGCATTTCTTTATTGTTTCCTGGCCGGGGTTTGGGCCCAAAACGCCACAGTTTGCCGAGCTACAGCGCAAACATATGCTGATAAATTTTGATACATGGCCGCCAAATAGCGGAGCTAAGCCGTATGACGTTTCTAATCCGGTTGCTCGCGATATTTATTGGAGGTACCTGAATAAAGGAATATTTTCAATTGGGCCTGACGCATGGTGGCTCGATTCAACGGAGCCAGACCATATTAATGTTAAAGAATCAGACTGGGATCAACCAACTTATCTTGGCCCCTATCGCGACTGGTTAAATGCCTTCCCGCTACTGCATAGCAAGGGCGTGTATGAACATCAGCGCAAAACCAGCGAAAAGAAAAGGGTGATCCTGCTAACCAGATCGGCGTTTGCCGGCCAGCAACGGTATGGTTCAGATACCTGGAGCGGCGACCTTGCTTCAACCTGGCAAAATTTAAAGAATCAGATCCCTGCCTCGCTCAACTTCTCGCTTACCGGTTTACCTTATTGGAATGTTGATATAGGTGGATTTTTCGCAGGTGCTTTTAACAAAGGCGGCGGTGCTAAAAACCCTGATTTCCAGGAGCTGTATGTAAGATGGCTGCAATTCTCGACTTTTACCCCAACAATGCGTTCGCACGGAACAGACATACCTCGCGAAATTTATCAGTTCGGCGTGCGGGGTGAATGGCCATTTGATATACAGGAGCAATACATCAACCTAAGATACAGCCTGCTGCCGTACATCTACGCCACCGGATGGCAGGTCACCCACCTATCAGGCTCTTTTTTACGGCCACTGGCAGCTGATTTTGCAAACGATAATAAAACCCTGAATATAAACACGGAATTTCTGTTCGGGAAATCCATTCTGGTTGCACCGGTGACGGATAAAGGCGCTAAAAGCAAATCTGTATACCTGCCCTCAGGTACTTCCTGGTATGATTTCTGGACTGGTCAAAAAGTTTCGGGCGGACAAACTATTGAAAAAGAAACCCCAATCGGGACTATTCCTCTATATATCAAAGCAGGTTCAATCATTCCATGGGGGCCAAAAGTACAATATTCATCAGAAAAGCCATGGAGCGATCTGGGTATAAGAGTATATCCTGGAAAAGATGCCGACTTCACGCTTTATGAGGATGAAAACGATAATTACAATTATGAAAAAGGCAACTATACAGAGCTCCTATTCCACTGGAATGATAACACCAGAACGCTTAGCATTTCGGACAGGAAAGGTAATTTCCCCGGAATGCTAAAGAATAGAAAGTTCCATATTTATCTTGCCCCGGCAGCGTCGTTAACTGCTGAGAACGGTAAAACAATTGATTATTCGGGTAAAGGGATAGCGGTTAAGCTTTAATCTCGAACTAAAGCATGATGTCCTGAAATAGTCGGCCTATTTCAGGACATTTTATTTAGCATTTATTTAAGTAGCCTGTTATCTGTATCGTAACGGCACTGGTTAACGTTGGCGCCGCACTGCGCTCCGTAACCGATAACTACAACGTCTTCCAGCGACTTAATAGTTGCCTGAAGCTTGACAATATATTTCATATATTTGAAAGTTTGGTTTAATTGGTTTTGTTTATTGACACTAATAAAATCAGAGTAATTCCAACATCCCGGCCCTTGATGTAAGCGCATCCAGGGCCTTTTTTAAATAGAGAACGCCATTGCCATAGTTTACGCCAACATTGTACCATCTCGCAGATTGTATTTGCGGTTAAAGAACACTAACAACGGCGTGATGTATCACATCTCCTTTAAACAATGTAGCCTGAATACAGACCTTTTGATATCCAGGGCCGACATAATCAGAAATATACTATTTTAGAAGATACTCATCAAAAAAACAAAAGCAGTAACCGGCTGTATGACCGATCACTGCTTCATTTGCTTTTCTTTTTTACGGGTTCACCATTAAGCGCAAAGGTGTAAGGTTATTCAGTTGTACAAGGTAAGTGCCGGGATAATACTTAGCGTTTAACTGTACATCAATTACCCCGTTATTGGCCTGATAACTACCCGCCTGCAAAACCTTGCCGCTCAAATCGCGAATGGTCAGGCTGACATTCTTTTGGTAAAGATCTGACGTCAGCTTAATACTGAACCTGCCCATATTGGTTGGATTGGGATAAATAGTATTGTGCTGAACATTGTCAGGAACCACCGACTTATTGTTTGGCTGAAACAACGACGCATTGGAATTAACCGCAGTTAAATTGCCTACAGCTGCCGGCGGCTCTTTCCCGAAGATCAATTGGCCTTTATAATACACGGTAATATGATCATTCAGCGCCATTGGCCCTTTAGGCAGATATGAGTAGTCATTGGCTTCATTGAACGCCGACCAATCGGTCTTATTTATCTGGTATTGAATATTTCCTGAATTACTCAACGGATACAAGGTTCCGGCAGCAAAATGCAATTCAAGATAAGTATCTGCACTGTCAAGCGCCGGACTTAACCTTGTAAATTGCCCGCTAACATTACCATTGCCAAGTTTGGCATAATCAACTGTCATGTTCAGAGGTGCGGTACCTTCGCTTGTAAACCAGTAGCGAACGGCCAGATCGCTGTAATTCACCGTCTGGTTTCCGGTATTATTCACAAGAAGGTAGGTACTGATAGTATTGCCGTCTGTTTTTTGATTCTGATTTTGATAAGATACCGTTAGGGCCGTTGTAGCATTTACAGCTTTAGGTTCCTGTCCATAAATCAATACGCCATTGCGGTAAAGCGTGATATGATTATTTACCACATAACTGCTTGCGCCAGGGATGTAAGAATAGTCGTCTGTTTGCGTAAAATTCGACCAGTCCTGGTTAGCAAACCTGGATTGGATAGAGCCTGAACTTGTACCACCGGTAAGATTTGCACTGGTAGTAAATGAATATTCAATATAGCCAAGCGCTCCGGTAGCGGGGTTTGGCAATTGAACATATTTCATGCTGATATTGCCACTACCTAATTGCGCATAGTCTATCCAGGTATTGATAGTCCCCGGATAATTTTCGGCTGTAAACCAGTAACGAGCAGTCAGTTCGTTGTAGTGGACGGCAACCGAATCCTGGTTAACAATTTGCAGATAAGGCCTGATGGCATTGGTTGTCGTCTGCCCCTTGTCACCATCCAGGTATTGCACCACAATATGGTATGGCAATACATTAAACATTATACTTGCTGAAGCAGAATAGTAACGGGCATTCCCTGCTTGAGATGCGGTGATAGTACTGCTGCCTGAGCCAACGATATGTAGCTTGTTATTAACAATTTCAACAACGCTGGTGTCTGAGCTGCCATAAACCACCGGCAGCCCCGAGCTGGAAGTTGCCGTGAGCTGGATGTCCGCATCGCCTGGTCTTGCAGCTGCTACAGAAGGAAAAGTGATCGACTGGCTTAGCTTGTTAACCATTAACGTTTGTGTAACCGCTGTGGCTGCATTATAGGTAGCATTACCGTTCTGGGTAGCAGTAATAGCTGCTGTTCCGGCACCAACAATGTGCAGGTTGCTGCCCACGACAGTGGCAACGGTGGTATCAGAACTACTGTAGCTAACCGGCAGACCGGAACTTGCCTGTGCACCAGCGGAGAAATCGCTGTCGGTTACCAGTTTTAACGGCAATGCATTAAAAGTGATGGTCTGATTCTGCTTCATCACCGTTAGTGTCTGATTTACCGGCGTCGCGGCTTTGAAACTGTTATTCCCGGCCTGCGTGGCAGTTATCACAGATGTGCCCGCCCCTATTATATGTATATTGCCATTCACAATTGTAGCCACTGTGGTATCCGAGCTTGTGAAGCTTACCGGCAGGCCTGACGTTGCCGAAGCGTTAGGAGCAAAATCCGGATCGCCAACGAGGTGGGTTGGTATAGCTGCGAAACTGATAGTTTGATCACCAAGCATATCATTCGCAATCTCGGATGCGCTTAACGCTCTGCTATACACTTTAAAATTATCAATCGACCCTTTAAAGATTGGATCACCAGAGAATTGTGACTTTCCAAGATAGTTTTGTACAGTGGTACCTAAATTAGAGGGGTTAATGGTAATATTAGTAGAAGATGCTGCTAAAGCGCCATTTACATATAGTGTTGTAATATTACCAGACCGCGTAAGGGCAAGATACGTCCATGTATTTAATGGGAAGGTATAATTATAATTTAAATCCTGCTCAGCTGCCGATCCGTTCTTGGCAGCGTAACGAATAATTGATTTTCCGCTGGTAACCCCTGCCTGAACGGTAAGGAACATGTACTGGGTAGTACTGTTTCCAAAATCGAAAACGCGCATCCATGTGCTGATCGCGTCCATTCGTACCCACGCCGATATAGTAAAGTTATTTAACGTACTGAAGATGCCTTGCGGAAGACTTGCATAAGAGGTAGCTGAGCCGTTAAGCAATAAAGATTGACCATATTTACCTGTTCCACGGGTTGCGGTGCTCGCTAATAAGGCATGGTTGGCACCCCAGCTGTCAATGCCCGTTGTGCCGGACGCTTCGTCAAATTGATAAAAGTCACGCTGACCAACATTGGGTTTCGCAACCACTTCTGCACTGGCAGGGCTCTCTCCTGCAGAATCCACACCTGCAACCACGTAAAAATAAGTTGATCCATTAACAACTGATGCATCTGTAAAATTAGCGGTTGAGGCAGTGCCAATAGTAGTATACGGACCGCCTGAATTTGTAGCGCGTTTAACATTATAAGTGAACCCGGGGATTGTGTTCCACTGCAAAATGTCTGTCGCATCGCCTGATGCCGCGAGCAAGCCATTAACCGTCCTGCTGTCGACAAGTAGTTTAAGGGTTGCGGTAGCACTGGTTGTGCTGTTTGCTGCTGTAAGGGTAACGTTAAAATTGCCCGATTGAGTTGGGGTACCGGATATTTTACCGCTGAGGCTGTCAACAGTTAACCCTGGCGGCAGTCCCGATGCCGAAAATTTATTTGGCGATTTGATACCTGTGATAGTATAAGTCATGGAGCGCCCTACCACTGTAGTATCTACCAATGCACTCGTGATAATAACCGGCGTAGTACGATCATCCATCAAAACCACGTCATTACCTGTACCGCCTTTATAGGTGATACGCAGCGTAAAATTGCCCACCTGTATAGTAGAAAGCTCTGGTAAACCTTTAAATGTACCGGATACCGGGTTGCTTCCTGTATTATTTATTATGGTGAACGATGCTCCACTATCCAGCGATAAAGAATCAATTGCCGATATTTTTAACGAAGGCTGATTTACCAGACTTACGGAACCTGTACTTACTTGGTCGGCAGTAGCTTTACTGGTGCTCATTTCTGCTATATAAGTACCGTCGCTGTTCATCACGAGGCTACCCACTTTTATGGTACCGATACCTGAATTGCCCGGAGCAAGTGCTGCGCCAGCGCCTGAACCTGTACCGATAGTGGTAATTGATGTAGTTTGGCCAGTACCACCAAAAGCGCCGCCGGTTACTGTAACAGGGCTTCCAAATGTACCGGTGTTCGGATCGTTATTAACCATAAAAGTACCTCCTTGTATGGTTGTTGTTCCATAATATGCCTGGTTTCCACTAAACATAAGTGTACCGGTACCTACCTTCACTACGTTCATCGAGCCCGTCATTGTTCCTCCATAGTTGGTATTGCTATTTAATGCGCCGATACTGATTATTGGGCTACCACCACCATCAGTCCTTATCGCTCCACGACCGGAAAGTGAACCAAAGTTGAGGGTACCGGTCCCAAACATTATTCCCTGACAGTCGTTTCCGTTGGCGTCCAGCAGCCAATTTGCCTTGGCGCTGCCGGCCTGAGGTGACTCAAAACGTACGCGGTTATTCCCACTGCGCAGTTTCGAAATAAATGTACCTGTAAAATTGCTGTTGTCGCCAATAAGATGTAAGCCCGCATAGGTATTACCATCCTGTATGATGGTACCACTGCCCAACAAACGGCCATATAAGTAAATGGCATTGGTTGTTTGGTTAATATAACTGGTTTTACCTGCGGCAACCGTAATATCATTATAAAGTGTCGCGTCCGATCCGGATGAATAAATGTCACCACCATTCATGGTGATCATACCCGTTCCAAGAGGCCCGGAAGCAGGTGCGGACGGCGTTCCGGTTCCTGCGCCGGATATGACTACCGAGCACGTTGGCGGCCAGTTTGTACCGCTGCCGTTAATAATGGTTCCGCCTGAATAGGTATTCTTTCCTGATAAGAATAAATATCCCGCACCATTCTTCATCAATGTGCCTTTGCCGCTTATTACCGAATTAATAGTAACATTATCGCTCTGCGCCGGTGTATTCACATTCAGAAGCGTATCAAGCACAGCCGGCGTTGTAAAAGTTTGAACATTACCGGCATTGTTAACCAGATCGTTTCTTAAATGAAGTGTGTCGCCGCTGATGGTATAGTTATTGGCCCCGGCATTGAACTGAAACCGGGCAACACCAAGGTTTTGAATATCATTGATTAGCACAGTATCGGCACTGGTCTGAAATGTGAGTATAGCCGGTGTTGAAGGACTGGCATTTTCCACCCAGTTGCGACTCAGTTTTAATGAGTCAGTCGCAGGGTTTGTACTCCAGGTTAAGCTGGTTGATCCCGGAACGCCAAATGACTCCGCTGAGTTAAGACCTTCCTTGGTTTGCCCAACCGATGAAATGACATAATAATAGGGAGTGCCGTTACTTACATTAAGGTCGATATAACTGGTAGCCGTAACATTGGCTATTGTGGTGTATGGGCCTCCGCTTACCGTGCTGCGCTTAACGTTATAGGTAGCAGCACCTGCTGCGGAGCTCCAACTAAGGTCTATTTCCTTGCTCTTACTCACTACTACCGGTGCATTAGGGGTTGCCGGTGGTACTGACGCAGAAACAACAGTCGAAGCCGGCCCTTCCAATGTGCCTGCTGATGCGGTAATAATGTAATAATTGCTCACCTCGGGAGTTGGCGACGCATCAATAAAGCTTGTTCCCGTAATACCGCTTTGCAGCACCGTAAAAGGACCGGCGGCATTTAATGATCTTTTAACGGTATAAGTTGATGCATTTGGCACTGCTTGCCACGCCAGATTGATATTAAACCCATTAACAACAGTTGCCGCTACACCCGCAGGAGCTACAGGAGCGATATTCGCTGTGGTATTAATAACCAATGTAGACGCCCCGGTTCCGTTGCTGTTAATGGCCTGAAGCGTAACGATAGATTGTCCGATTGCGGTTGGACTACCCGATATATTACCCGATAAACTATCAATAGCAAGTCCCGCGGGTAAACCGGTTGCACGGAAAAGAGCAGGACTCCCGCTTGCGGTTGTAGCATAGCTAAACGACGTGCCCACTGTAGCAGAAGCGCTTGTAGCGCTGGTAATTACCGGTGAACCAGCCGGCGACGTATTGTTTATAGCGACATTGGTGAAGACCGCCCGGTTAAGTGTAGATGAGTTATTGGAAATTGTATAAAAGCCGATATAAAAATTGGCAGGCAGTGTAAGTATAAACTGCGCATTACAGCTCCAATTTACGCCATCCTTTGAGTGATAAGTAAATATGCGGTTACCCACACGCTCAATTTTTAACCACCAGGGCGCTTTGGGGCCGTAATGTGTATAATCGGAAGTTCCGGTACTTCCCCTTGACGAGGAACTGACGTTACCCGTAGCCGACAGGTTAACCTCGGCGTAATTAGCCGTTGTTGCAAGCGACTGGCGAATCATTAATCCACTGATTGCCGAACTAACAGAATTGCTGTCAATCTTAACAATCATCCCTGCGTTACCTGTTACCGGTTCGAAAGTATAATTAACGGCAGTAGCCACCGAGTTACCTGCGCCGTTTGCGGTCCAGGTGCCGTTGCTGTAAGCAGCATTGCCGTTTATTCCAGTATTGCCGATGTCCAGATTGGTAAGCGCAATAGCTGGCTGTGCCTGATCTGCGGGGTAAACAATTGGCGGCAATGGCGCAGCATGCGAAGTATCTGCTGATTTCAGGTAGAGAAAAGACCATTGGCCCTCCCCGGCAAGTGCTCTGATCTGTTCGGTATAAGGTGCTGAAAGCCCCTTCCTAAGCTCATAAGCTCCCTTTATAATATTGTTAAAGGGGCTCTGATGCACATAACCTGGTGGTATTCCCCAATTTGTCCAATAATTGGAATACCCGCCAAAAGGTATAAAGCTAACCGTACCGGGGGCCTGGCTGTACTGTGCGTAAAGTTCGCCAATGGCTAATAAACGATTATTGAATTCGCTGAAAAGATCAATTCCTTGTTTCCAGGCTACTTCTGCACTCCAGCCTAAGGCCTGTATTTGCACAAACCAGTGGTCATCACGGCCTGAATCGCCCACCTCGCCATTGGGCAGGCTGCAACGCAGAGCAGCCCCGGCATCCATGCGGTATACTTCTATTGCCTGCTGCCAAAGCACCGGGTCATTCAGATATGCAGCTATACCAATCGCGATCTGGCATTGCAGAGCGCCTTTATTGTTATCCCTAAGCGGATTGGGAACATAGGATGTTGGAAACAATACATTGCGGAAATAATTATTAACGTGCTGATCATTAGCACTGCTCCAGCCCGGAAAAGTGCTTTTTAAAATATCTGCACCTACCACAAAATATGGCGCCATATCGCCAATGTCGAGCATATTTTCATTGCCGCCCCAACTGGTGTTAGTTGCCGCCCAGGCATCGAGCAGATTGGTTGCTTTTCGGGCGTATGCGCTATCGCCGGTGAACACATACATAAAGGTGAGGTTATGTATTGCCTGCATATCATCTATCCATGCAGCGTTATTCAGGTTAGGCGCGCGTGTCACGGTAGCAAATGGCCCCTTGGGCGCATAGCTTAACTGCGAATGCGCATCGTTTTGAAGTGCCGTATACCCCGCCAGCCATGGCTGTTTTGTGATATTAGCTTTTAGCTGATCAAGATCCTGCCGTGTAAACGGGATACCGGGGTGTATAAACGTTTGGGCGGAAACATTCATCATCGTTATCAAAACGACAACGCACAGCAAAAGCCAGCGTATGGAATGTTTGTATAGTCCACGATAGTAATACGTAAATCTTTCTTTCATTTACTTTGATAGATTAGGTGAATAACTTAGGCATTACTCCGGCACAGGTTACGGTTTACCTATGCCAGGAGCATAATGGTTTTACAATTACACATTCACGGATATAGACGACGTAAAAGACTATCGATACTCATCTATATCGTTAATTGTCAGAAAATAAATATGTGCAGAGAGTTGCGTTCGGAAACATATTGGCTTGCAGCCTGAAATGACTGTCATTATAAAAGCTAGAGCCCGTACATTAATTTTAATTTTATTTTTTGAGTATTGGTTAAGCAAATTCCTGTCTATTATTCAATTACTGTCCCTATTCAGTATCTATAAACCAATAACTTACTCTAAAAATGAAAGCAACACTTTTAATGGCCACCGTGGCCGTATGCACCTGCATTGCGTCTTCATGTAAGAAAAATGCATCAGCCACACAAACCGGTCCCACAACTTCTGCACAAAATGCGCGGCAGGTAAATTCGCTCCCAACAACCTTCGCCCACCCCGGACTGCTGCACAGTGCGGCAGACTTTTCCAGAATGATCAGCAAGGTTAACACGGGCGCACAGCCACAAACTTCAGGATGGGATAAACTGCTTGCTAACTCGCATTCCTCATCCACCTATGTAATGCAGGGGCCGGCGGCTATCGTCTACCGAGGCAGCGGCTATCCCGAAAATTATTCAAAATTGTATAATGATATCGCTGCCGCTTACCAGAACGCTCTGCGGTGGAAGATTGCCGGCACCACTGCAAATGCCGATGAGGCCGTTAGCATCATGAATGCCTGGTCTTCAACCCTCACTTCTATTCAGGGAACGGCAGATCGTTTTCTCGCGGCAGGTATCTATGGTTATGAATTTGCAAATGCTGCCGAGATTATGCGATCGTACAGCGGGTGGTCAGCGGCAGACTTTGCCCGTTTCCAGAATATGATGCTAACTATATTTTATCCAATGAATCATGATTTTCTGACCAATCACAACGGTGCCTGCATCACCAATTACTGGGCCAACTGGGACGCCTGTAGTATGGCCAGCGTGCTGTCAATCGGAGTATTATGTGATGACACAGCCAAGTTTAATGAAGCGATCAGTTATTTCAAAAGCGGGGCCGGAAATGGCGCGTACGGACACGTAGCGCCATTTGCTTATCCCGATCAGGGTGGCATTTCGCAATGCCAGGAAAGTGGCCGCGACCAGGGTCATAGTTGCCTTGATGTATCCCTTTACGGAGCGATCTGCCAAATGGCTTTCAACCAGGGACAGGATCTTTTTCAATACAATCCATGGAAAGACGTCAGACCAAGGATACAGGGGATGTGCGAATACATAGCGTCTTATAATCTGGGGAACACCGTGCCATTTACCACTTACAATTGGGGCAACGGTACCACCTGCGCGCCGCAATCACAAACAGTAATCTCTTCTTCCGGCAGAGGCGACATACGTCCAAGCTGGGAATTACTTTACGGCTACTATGTTGAATTGCGCGGACTAAGTTCGCCTAATATTGCAGCTTATGCCGCACAAGTAAGGCCCGAAGGCGGCGGCGGTGACTACGGCACAACAAGCGGTGGTTATGATCAATTAGGATTTGGCACCTTAACTTATACCAGATAGTTTTTAAAATCAGATAGGACGGTAATATAAACCGCATAATCAATTTTATGTTGATTATGCGGTTACTTTTAGCCACCAATATGGAGAAAAGCGCAAAGTAATTTGAGCCAGGAATGGTGCTGTTAGTTGCCTGTAATAAAGTTTATTCCCTCGGTATGTTCGCCGATAAAAATGTTTGCCATGTCGCCGGTTTTATAGAATCCCGGTTTGGTTGTCATCTTATCGTATATCAACGTTCCATTAATTTTAAGATTTTCAAAAACAACATCTTTGACGGTGCGAAGATCATCATATCCACTGATAACAGACATGTTGGCGCGTGAACCCGTATAACTCACATTTTTAAACCGGATATGCACTATTCCGCGTCCCGGTGATGTATTATATTTTCTGTTAAACATGACGCGAAGGTTAAATAACTGGCCCTTGCGAATATTTCCAACCTCCACATTCTCGAAACTGATATTCCTTATCAAATTGCTATCTCCTGCATTAATTGCCATGCATCCCTGGTAGTCGAGCTGGTTTTCATGCTGATCCAGAATTACCAGATTGTGAAACCCGATATTTTGTAACGTATCAGGATGACTTGTATCGCCATGCGTACCAATGAGTACAGGATGTGCAACATCGGCCCAAAGCGTAGCATTATCAATGGTAATATTATTGGTATTGCCATAGTAATGCCAGCGATGACCATAGATTGCGATACAGTCGTCTGAGTTTCGCATAAAGATGCGATTGATTGCCACGCTGCTGCTGCAAAATATATCGATCCCATCCGCATTACCCAGCGCGCTAAATGATTTAAAATCCGAAATACTGATCTGTTTCGACTGCCCGACCATTACCGAATAACCTTTAGGCACTTCTATAATGCCGCTTACATTTACATTTTCACTATACTGTATCAGCATCTGGTCATCGCGCTCACCGTGAGACAACGGCCTGGCTTCGCTGAGATTTTGGTCGGGTCGTACGATATATTGTGTTAGAATACCGCGGCCGCGAATATTTATGTTTTTCACGTGATCCATTATAAACCCGCCTTCTACAATTGCACCTCCTGCAATATAAACCGTCTTGTTAGCGGGTACTTCCATCCGACCAATATTATGCACTCCGGGGCCAAAGTAGATCACATTAGGATCGCCGGCCTTTGGCCTGTCTTTTTCAATAACGTTTGAAAAAAGCTGAAGATTCTGAAAAATGTCGCCGTTCACCTCTAAAGAAATATATTGAGACGGCTTCATTGAAAACTCTATAAAATTGCCCCTGATCCTGGGAACAATTCCATAAGAAGCAGGTCTTACTATCGCGGTCCTTACGTTGCTATAGTTAACTTTTACCCTGACGTTAACATTACCCGAGCAATCGAAATATGTAAAGCATGTTTTTTTTGTAACATGTTGCGCATCTAATTTAGCGGCGACATCAGCCTGATAAACGCCTGCATTCTGCCAATCGCCTTTCCCCTGCCTTACCTCAACTCCATAGGCATGACTGACCATATTACAATCCGGTTGTTTATAGGTAATGAGCTGGGCATCTGCGTAATTGAATACAAATAAGATAATAATGATTAATGGTAACAGAAATTTAGACATTGGTTTCGATTAATAATTGCAATAAGGACGGAAAATCCACATCCCGATACTCATCATTAAGAAAATTTAAGACGGCAACCTTCTCTATCAGAAGCTATGTTCATATCTATAAGTACATTATCTGTCCATTATTCAATATTTCTTATACATTTGTTAACAAAACAGGGTTGTTATTTGCAGCCGTACAATGGCATAAGAGACTGCGATGAAAAAAATTAAGGAAACTGATATTTCCGACACGTTCAAAATCAAAAAGCCACAGGTGGATGAAGAGCGCGTAAAAAAAAGCTGGGAAACTATTTTAAAGCGTCTCAACCAACCAAAGCCTCCCCGTACGGAAAAATAATTCCATTCTATTATAATGTCTCTGCGTTTTTCAATCTGAACAATTGGCACAGAAATCGATGATCGGCAAGAACAGGAGCGCGAGTCTGTCTTTAGGAATTGTAAAAAGCTTCCCTTTTTTTACCGGATTGATAACCTTTTTTTGGCTTCTGTCGGCACAGCTTACTTTAGCCAGCCCTTTATATAATATTGATAAAATTGGTTTAAAGGATGGACTATCGAACAGCGAAATACGTTGCATATTTCAGGACAGTAAGGGCCTCCTTTGGTTTGGAACTTATAATGGCCTGAACCGTTATGATGGCTATGATTTCCGGGTTTACCGCAATCAGCCTGAAGATACAACTTCAATTATTCACAGCTATGTAAACTGCATTACAGAGGATCTGCTTAACAGGTTATGGGTAGGAACGCGGCAAGGTATCAGCGTATTGAACCCGCTGACCGAACAGTTCGCCGCTGCCTATGTTGTTCATCCCGACGGAACGCATGCCCGGATCACCAATTATATTCATGATGTCCAGATAGACAAGCACGGTCAGATATATGCTGCAACCCTTAACGGCGGGTTAATCGTTTTTGACAAAGGAAATAACGTTGGACATTGTATTCCATGGAATAATAATGGTATTACCCGGTACGATTACTCTGTTGATGCATTATTGATTCTTCCTGGCGGTAAAACCTATTTAATGATAGCCGGAAACGGTCTTTATGAATACGACCCTGTAAAAAGAAAGCTGCATGCTATTAATTCAAGCGTGGCCTCAGGCACTTGCCTCTATCCCGATCACCAGAACCTGTGGGTGGGCACAACAGTGGGCCTGTATCACTTTAATACCCAAAATAACGGCTATGATAAGATATTCAGCGAATCAACATCAGGATTCCGGTCAAATAGGGTAACCTGTTTACGGCAAATGCCTGACGGAACTTTATGGGTAGGCACTGATGGAGGCGGTATTCAGATCCTCGACAATAGCCGCAGTCACGTTAGCTATTTATCAGCAGGTTATAACCAGCAAGCGCTTTCCAGCGATGCTGTTTATAGCATGTTATTGGATAGGGACGGCCGAAAATGGATCGGAACGTTGCGCGGCGGAATCAACGTTATAGATGATGTAAAAAGTCAGTTTCAAAACGTACGGCATGATCCGTTAAACTCCAATAGCCTTATCAGCAATTTTGTAAAATCGGTATTTGAGGATCGCGATCAAAAAATATGGATCGGTACCGACGGTGGCGGTTTAAGTATTTGGAATCGTAAAGAAAGCCGGTTTACAAACCTTCGCAGGGATCCGCGTATTCCCGGAACAATAAGCTCCGACTTTGTAACCAGCATTATACAGGATTCTGCTAAAAAAATATGGATAGCAACCTATGGTGGCGGCATCGATCTTTATCAGCCTGACGAAAACAAATTTAAAACCTATTTCGGGCATGGTGCTAACGGCAAAAACGCCCTTACCTTCTGGTGCTTTTGCCTGGACCATAATGGGAATATCTGGGCAAGCGGATTACAGGACGGGCTATATCTTTATGACCGGCATTCGGACGCCTTTTTGCTTTACGACGCAGAAATATCTAATATCCTCGCTTTACGCGAAGATAAGTACGGCAAGTTATGGGCCGGCAACTTTGATGGGATATATGAGATTGATGCAAAACGAAAAAAATTTAAATATTATCGTATAGGTAAACCGGTAAGGTCGATCCGTCTGTGCTCCAACGGCGACCTTTGGCTGGGAACAGAAGGCGGGTTAATGTACTTTGCAAAATCTCAGGGGAAGGTTACCAGTCAATACACCACTAAGACCGGTCTGTGCGACAATAACATATTATCTATTGAGGAAGACCGGGCGCATAAATTATGGCTGAGCACATACAATGGCCTGTGTCGCTTTGATCCGCGCGACCAGTCGTTTACCAATTTCTTCACCAGTGATGGCTTGGCCAGCAGGGAATTCAACTTCAATGCATCTGCTGCATTAAGAAGCGGCGAACTGGCCTTCGGCGGGACGGGTGGTCTTACAATCTTTGCCCCGGAACAATTGGGCGCACTGCGAAATGATCCTGATATTGCGTTAACGGATCTTAAAATCAATGGTAAGGAGCCGAACCCGCAAGATGGTTATATGGTTGCAGATAGCCATGCACGGCTCACGTCGCTAATTGTCCCTTTCGCAAAAGCATCATTATCGTTTCGCTTTGCCGCAATAGAGTTTACTGCCCAGGAAAGAATCAGGTATCGTTATATGCTTCAGGGTTGGGACCGGGATTGGATTGACGCAGGCCAGCAGCGCAATATACTATATACACGGTTAGATCCGGGCAATTATACGCTTCGCATCAATTGTACTAATCCTGATGGGAAGTGGATACAGAAAAACCTTACTTTACAGATTATTGTATTGCCGCCGTGGTACCGTACTATTTGGGCTTATATTGCATATACCCTCATTTTAACCGGACTTCTCTATTGGTTCTTCAGGAACCGGTTTAGGGAAAACAGGTTAAAGTATGAAGTAAAACTGGCCAATGCAAATGCCGAATTTCAGCGAAACCTGCAGGAAAAAGAAAAAGAACTGAATGAGCGCCGTATTGATTTCTTCACCGGTGTTTCGCATGAGTTTCGTACACCATTATCACTCATCATTAATCCGGTAAAAGACCTGTTACAGAATAGCGCGGGCCAAGATCGCAGGGAGCTGGATATAGTTTACCGCAACTCGAAACGCCTGCTTAGCTTAGTTGACCAGTTGTTGCTTTTCAGAAAAGCTGATGCGGTAGCTGACAATTTGCAAATTGCCGGCTTAAACATTGTTGTAGTATGCCGCGAAGTTTACCTATGCTTCGTTCAGCAGGCCAAGTTGAATGATATCTGTTTTGAACTTGAAATTCCTGAAAATGCTATAGTTATTTACGGCGACCGCGAAAAGATTGAGATCATTCTATTCAACCTTATTTCAAACGCCATCAAGTATACGCCTAAAGGACAAAAAGTAACCGTACGATTGTTAGAGTTTACCAATAACATTGTTATCGAGGTGGCTGATAGCGGGCCAGGTATCCCGGCAAACGTTGGGACGAGTATATTTGAAAAATTCTATCGATCAAACAAACAGGGACAGCAAAGCGGTTTTGGCATCGGGCTTTACCTTGCCAAACAGTTTACCAATCAACATCACGGACAGCTCACTTTTAAAAGCGCCGCAGGTCATGGCACAATATTCAGCCTTGAATTGCCAAAAGGTACCCAACATTCCGGCACTACCGAAATAGTGGAAATATCAGATCAAGCCTCTGCCCTCCTTGCTGAATTAGCAGACGGTAAAACAGAAAATCAGGACGTAACAACCGCTGATGAAGCAGCATACCAGATACGGGAAATCTTTACAGACAAGAGAACGATCCTGGTGATTGATGATGACAATCAGATCAGGAAATATATCCGGTCCATTTTGGAAGGAATTTATGTGGTATACGAGGCTGAAAATGCGGAAGCCGGTCTTGAAATTGCCCGAAAAAGACAGCCTGACATGATTGTATGTGATGTAATGATGCCGGGTATGAATGGAATAGAGCTCTGTTCTATCATAAAACAGGATCAGCAACTTAGTTATATTCCTATGATTCTGCTTACGGCAAGCGCTGGTCTGGAAAACAAGATCAAAGGCCTTGAAAGCGGTGCTGATGATTATATCCAGAAGCCTTTTGAAAAAGATGTTCTGATAGCGCGCATTGCCAATCTGCTGCAGATGCGTTCCAATTTACAGGACTACTTTTTTAATACAATTACCCTTAAATCGCCTGACATTGTTATCTCAGATGAGTATAAATTATTCCTCGAAAAGTGTATTTATATTGTTGAGCGGCACTTGACAGATGAAAATTTTTCCATTAAAGTACTGGCAGCGGAAATCGGTATGAGCCATTCTAACCTGTACAGAAAAGTTAAGTCATTATCGGGGCACACGGTTAACGGTTTTATAAGATATATCCGTCTGCGAAAAGCTGCTCAGCTCCTGATTGAGTCCGATATGAACGTGAATGAAGTTGCGCTGGAAACAGGATTCAATAGCATCAAATATTTCCGTACGCAGTTCTTTAATCTGTTTGGCGTAAACCCTTCCGAGTTTTTGAAACAAAAAAGGCCCATTTTCAAAAAGCGCTTTAACATCATTGATTAAACACTAACTCTCCATACTCACCTTTTCCATACTGCCGAATTTGTGCCTTTTAAATGACTAATTTGTGCCCCTTTTTCCCGGAAAAAACGCCTCATATTAGCTCTTGTAAACCAATTATACCGCCTTAA
Organism: Mucilaginibacter sp.; assembly: GCA_051953515.1. Taxonomy (GTDB): domain Bacteria; phylum Bacteroidota; class Bacteroidia; order Sphingobacteriales; family Sphingobacteriaceae; genus Mucilaginibacter. The sequence continues at coordinate 49,721 of JBQCIS010000114.1, read as the reverse complement.
GTATAAACAAATCGTCGTCTGACAGAAATGGTCGCGATACTTCGATATACCATAAGTTGCGGCTCTAAAAATAACCTGATTAGCCATGAACAATTGCGATGAATTATCCAAATGGTGGGAAGAAACACTTAACGGAGATGTGCAATCTTTTAGCCGTATTCATAACACGCTTTATTCCGCATTATATTATTACCTGTTTAAAATTGTGAAGGATGAAGATGCTGCGCAAGATATTTTGCAGGATCTTTTCGTAAAGCTTTGGGAGCGTAGAGAACGGCTTGGCCCTATCAAAAACGTCAAATATTATTTCTTCAAATCGGCACGCTCGCTTGCCATAACTTTCCTCAGAGCAAATAAGACCGAGCCGATTGATCTAAATGGCGGCCATCAGATTGATATCGTATTTTCAGCAGAAGACATTTTGGTTGATCAGGAAGCAAGCATGGAAATGAAACGGATGCTTTCTCAAGCACTCAATATGCTGCCCAACCGCCAAAAGGAAATGATCTTCCTTAGGTACTATGATGATTGGAGTTATGACCAGATCGCGCAGCTAACCGGTTTGCGGTATCAATCCGTGGTGAATCATGTTCACCGTGGCATCAACCAGCTTCGTTTAAAGCTTACCGAAAAAAATAAGAATAATGAGAGCGGCTATATTCGGGCAGATGGAAATTACTGCCAGCAGGTTCAAATCTAATGCAGAGACGATGTATATATAATAAGTTCATTTCTCTTATTATATGGCTGCCTCCCCTTCCTTCCCCCTCTTCTGAAAGATAATAGCCAAGCAACTATCATATCCACCAAATAGTTTGCAGAAAGGTAACAAATCGCTGTTGATCATTTACCGGCACCCGGTTCTATAGAGCGAATCCGCTTTTCATCCTTTTGTGATATTTAGTTAAGCAGAAAAAATCAGCATATAGCACCATTCCATCAGAATGTTTGTCGAAAATTATGTGCATCCATTTCTTAAGCGTTGGATGGAAATCGTGTATTGCCGGCACTCTTAGCAAATGCAGGTTATACATTGACAAATTAAAAAGGCTTCTCATATGAGAAGCCTTTTTAATAGGGGTAAACTTAATTTAGCTAATACTATGGTTACCAGCCTGGGTTTTGCACCAGTTTAGGATTAAGCGACAATTCCTGCGCGGGCAGCGGGTATAAATAGTTCTTTTCTGTGAAACCTCTGGCTGTTTGATCGGTAATCAGGAACCCGTTTGCATCCAACGGATTATTCGGAACCGGTTTAATGGGGTTAGGGCCCAATTGTGCTTGTGTACCGGTAAATTTAACGCCAATAGGCCAGGAGCTTACAAATCCGGCTGCATTGCCGTAAGCAACCCCGCCAACATTTGTTACCAGGTCGGTTTGTGCACTATGCCAGCGTTTGATATCATCTAAACGGAAATCTTCATCAAACAATTCCACAGCTCGCTCACGACGTATTTCTGTGCGCATATCAAGACCATTAGTGTTAACAAAGGCGTTGCTTAGCTTCGGCATTCCGTTATCCCGGTTTACGCGCAACCTTACCAGGTTGATTGATTTATCCAAATCAGCATCGCTTATTGAGCCATTACGTTCGTAAACGGCCTCTGCATAGTTCAGCAGCACTTCTGCGTATCTGATAATCGGACAATCTTCTGATTCTTTATAATCGGGTACCTGTCTTTCCGACACCCATTTCTGGCTGCCATAACCTGCGCCAGGTATAGCGGGGCCTAATGAATTGGCGCGATCAGCTGCATCGCTGGTCCAGTTTATCCTGTAGTTGGCATTCCCTTGCCAGTAATAGTTGCCTACTATTTTAACGGTATACCTTAATCTATTGTCGCGGTTTTGAAACTCAGAGGTGTATGTTTGAAATCCCTGGAAGAGCGTCGATTTTTCTACCGGAAGGCCGTCTGCACATAAGAACATATCAATTTCTTTATGATTTACGCCAATTGAAGCAGAATGGCTAATGTTGTTATTAGCAACCTTCAACACATCATCATATCGTGTGGCAAAGATGTATTCATGATTGGCTGCTTTTGTAATACCGGCAGGGTTTGATTTCGGGTTCTCTAAAATAAACAAATATTTTAGTGCCGAGTCGCCCAGTAAACTGCTGTTTCCTCCACCCAACGCATCGGATGCAGGAGTGCCAAATAACGCATAATGATTACCCGTAATAACACTATTGGATGCAGCGATACTGATATCCAACAAGTTGTTATATCGCGTTGCATCTCCGTTTCTGAATTTCTGCCAGGTGCCCTCATACAATGCAACCCGTCCCAGGAAAGCCTGTGCCGCCCCTTGCGTTACGCGGCCATAATCTGAAGACCCATAAGCAAGGTACACCGGAAGCCCGGGTATAGCAGCCTGCAAGTCTGAGACGATTTGATCTACAACTGCATCCCTTGAGGCGCGTGAACCATATAATGCTGGCGACGACGGATCAAGCAAAGCGGTAACGATCGGGACTCCGCCATAATCTTCCAATAGTTCAAAATACTGCATGGCCCGAAAAAACTTAGCTTCTGCAACGTACTGAGCTATTGCAGTGGGATTGGAATAGGTGGCTGCTTTAGTAAGCAAATAATTACAATTACGAATTCTTGCATAAGCGGCATTCCATGTTCCGTCTGTAGTGGGGATTGTGTTTGTGCCTGCGCCTACAGCACCGCCGCCACCGGTCAGGTCCGACTTGTCATCCGTATGATAATTTGAACCAATGCCTGGTAATGTAGCAAAGGTTTTTGTCCAGGTATAATATTGATTTGCGAATGTTTTAAAGTCATTCGGTGTTTTAAAGTAAGCGGCATCAGACAACTGATCTAATGGCTTTAAGTTTAACGCTTTATTACAGCTGTATTGAATCATTCCCAACAGGGTTATGAATAATACAGTTAAGTATCCGGTTCTATGATTTTTCATCTTGATCTTGTTTAACTTTTTAGAAACTAACATTTGCACCCACAGTTATCAGCCGGTAAAAAGGAAATCTTTCATTTCCGCTTACGCCACTGGTTGCTTCAGGGTCCCAGCCGTCATGTATCCCATCTATTTCCGTCAGGTCACTACCCGATACAAACACCCTTATTTTTGAAACTCCTTTTATACGGTTCATGAGGCTTTGGGGCAATGTGTAACCAATAACCAGATTTTTTAGACGTGCATAGGCACCATTCTGAACGCTCCAGCTGGAAGGTTGGTAGTTATAGGCATTAATCCCATTATTCTGCGCAGAATGCAGATTTGGATAGTATGCATTAGGGTCGCTTGGCGACCAGGTATTGCCTACGTATTCGTTGGTTTGCCCCTGGAAAATAGTGGTGTAAGGTATTCTCCAGTTTCCCGACCTGAGTATTGTTCTTTTACCAACACCTTGCAAAATGGCGAAGAAATCAAATCCTTTCCATTGCAGGCCCAAATTAAGACCGAAAGAATAACGCGGATCGTTTGTACCCAAATAAACCAGGTCGCCGGGGTTGGTTGTGCTGGTTCCGATACTTAACTTCCCATCGCCGTTAACATCCTTATACGTGTTGTCGCCCGGGCGCAGTCCAGACATTTGCCCGGCTGGATTTTTGAGCGGAGTTGGAATAGGCAGACCGATATTATTTGTACTGCCGGTTGGCGCATATTTAGCGTTGTAAGCATCAACCTGCGCCTGATTCTGTAGGCGTCCCCCATACTCTAAACCAAATACAGAGTTCAGAGGATAGCCTTCAACAGTCGAATTCATACCTGAAACCAACACATTTTTGCCACCATAATGAACGAGTTTATTCCGGTTATCAGTGAGCGTTCCGGAGATACTATAGTTTACACTGCCTGCTTTCGCCTTCCATGTTAATTGTGTTTCCCATCCCCAGGTTCTGAGGTCACCGATATTTTGCGCGGGAGCTGATGCACCCAGTTCGGCCGGATAAACCTGACCAAGCAGCATATTATGATTTTCGTTACGGAATATATCAAATGAGCCCGAGAAATTTCTGAATAAGGTAAAGTCAACACCCAGGTTTCTCTTTATTACAGTTTCCCAGGTACGGTTCAGGGCAACAAGGCTTCCGGCAGTGGTTACTGTAGAAGCCGTATTATTCCCGAGTAAAGGGCCGCCGGTATTAACATTTAATGATTGTATATAGTCGTACAAACCAATGCCACCCTGGTTACCGGTTGTACCATAAGATGCTCTCAGTTTAAGAAAGTTGATAATCTTTGAATCCTTTAGGAAATTTTCTTCAGACATTACCCAGCCGGCATTTGCTCCACCAAAAACCTTCCAGCGGTCGGCAGCAATAAATTTCGAAGATCCATCATAACGTCCTATCGCCTCAAATAAATACTTGCCTTTATAGCTATACGTTGCCCTGCCGAAATAAGAGCCAAGCGCATAATGATTTTGCGTTTCACCATCAGTAACAAATCCGGCGGTGCCGTTATTTACGCCCAGGTTGAGTGAAGGAACGTCTTCGTCACCTAAATCAAAGGTTCTTGCATTAAACATATCGTATTCATCACGCTCGTAAGAGCTGCCCAACATAACGGTTAAATGATGCACGGTATTAAAAGTATTATCATAAGAAACCCTTCCTATCAGGTTGTAATAAGGTTCTGTGGTATTCTGGCGATAATAATTAGCACCATTAGAAAGTGCACCGTTTGTGGGGAATGTATTCACCAGGATATTGCCCGCATAGTTATAGTATTGAACCTGCTTGGTATCAACTCTGACATCCTGGAAATAGTCGTTATATCCTGCGGTTGCAGTAAAGTTTAAATGCTTAGCAAAATTATAAGTCAAAGTAGAATTTAAGATAATGCGGTTGTCATACTCGCGGTTGGCCCCGCCATCTCTTAGCATACCTGGCGGGCTATATACTGTTCCCCATGCATACGGCTGCCCCTGGGAGGTAAATGCGGGCAAACCTGGCTGCGAGTAATTGCTAAGTGCACTATAGCCCGAAGCGCTTAATAATGATGGCTGCTGAATATCGTTTCTCTCCAGCGAGATATTAGTTTCTAACTTTACCCGGTCGCTGAAACTGTAGTCGTGGTTAAGGCGTAGGTTATACCTTTGGCTACCGTTTGTTCCGTATCTCAGCGGGCTTCCGTCATTTTCGTAGCCAAGTGATACATAATAACCGGATTTATCCGAACGCCCCGAAAAACTCAGGTTATGCTGTTGAGACGTGGTGTTTCCCCACAGTATCTTTTCCATGTTGGTGTTAAAGAATGTGAAGTCTTTTACATCGCCGAATGACGGCAGCGGGGTTCCATTATACAGTACACCATTAGCTGACCCTGCATATCCGGGCAATTGGGTAATATCGATATAACCCGATGCAGGAGGATTTTGAGCCAGTAAAGCCAACTGGTACCACAAATAACTGGTTGGTGCAACACCATAATTATCATTTATTAGCGCCTGTTGCAAACCGGCTCCCCATTGTTGGTCGTTAACAAGCTGAGGCACCAGGCCTAATAGCTTCTCCGACACCTGGCCATCATACTTAATTTGCATTTTGCCTGCCTTGGCTTTTTTAGTAGTAATCAGTACAACGCCAAAAGCTGCGCGTGCACCGTAAATTGATGCAGAAGCATCTTTTAGGAACGAAATATTGTCGATATCATTCGGGTTGATGGTATTCAGCTCTGCATTACTTGATAAGGCAACTCCATCCAATACAATTAGAGGGTCCTGCGCATTGGTAGAAGTAGCGCCACGTATCTGGAAATTCCAATTCTCCCGGCCTGGCTGTGCAGAGGTGCGGGTAACAATTACGCCCGCAACCTGTCCCTGTAATGATTCCAGCGGGTTATTTACAGGCCCGCGGTCTTCAAATACTTTTGACGACACGGTTGCGATAGCGCCGGTAACAGTAGCTTTTTTTTCCGTACCATAACCTACAACCACAACCTCGTTAAGATCGTTTTTTGTGGCGGCTAACTGAACATTCACAATGCCGCTTTCGGCAACTGTAGCCTCTCTGGTTGCGTAGCCGATAATTGAAAATGTCAGTTTAGCATTGGGAGTTGCTGAAATGTGGAACTTACCTGATGCATCTGTTTGCGTACCGATCGAAGTGCCGCTTATCTTTACGGTTACTCCCGGCAACGGATCTTTGGATACCGCATCAGTTACGGTACCATTAATTTCCCGGGTTTGTGCAAAACCTGTAAGATCAATACCGGCTATTAGCAACAGTGCCAATAACAGACATCTTACAGAATTCTTCCATTTGTAAAAAAAACTCATAATTCTTTAATTTTTGGTTTTAATGATTTGCTATAAATGACTTGTTTACCAGGTCATTTACATAAAGACGACAACTCATTAGGCTTATACTCACTGCAACACAGATTATCTTTCATCAATTGAAAGGCGGTGATAAAATTGATTGAAAGAGTATTGAAATTCTTGTATACACCTGCTTAAATACAGTGTACTTTAAATTTACTCTTTATGCGAATAGCCTACAAAGGGAAAAATGCACGTATAGAACAATGAAGTAAGGGGCCAGATGCCTTAGGCTGCGGGTATACCTTTTATGAAGATTTATATGAAGGTACGGCTACCGGCTATTAATTATTTAGTTCTGAGTAAAGCTCTATTATTTCAGGGTTACCCAGTTCTTTTGGGATATTTGTATCCAGATTCAGTTGCATTTTAGTTCCATTTTTAAATACCGGCCCTGTATCTTTCATTGCGAAACCAATTTTCCGGCCATCGCTGGTTTTAATTATAGCCAAAACGCGCATAAAGTTTAACGTTTTACCGGAATTATTCGTCACAGACACCTTAACCTTATAATGTACCCAACCAACATAGCCGGCGCTGTCGCCCGTCATTACAATGCCGGGCGGGGTTTTTAATACTGTAAATTTATAGTCGGCTCCGAGGCCCCCGAAAAAAAAGAATATCACAGCAAAAAGGGCTACTGCGGCAGCTATCGTCAGCTTCTTTTTCATGTCTGTTACAATATTTTATAAAAACTGATCATTCACCGGATATTTCTTTCCAGCCAACTATGGTATAAAGCTTTCCTTTGTACCGGCCCTTTCTTTTTACATGTCCTTTGCCGTTACTGTAATCCAGCGACAATAAATTATACATGCTCTTTTCGTAATTAAAGGTTGTACCATCATCTTCAAACAATGTCGTTGTTCCTTCTTTACCAAATATGTAACAGGTTACAGCAAACCGGGCATTGTTTCCGTTTGTATTATCGCCAATATATTCAACCGGACGTGCTAGTGGTAAGATGCTGTTTTCCTTTACAAATATGGGCAACTGGTCAAGGTCATAGCTTAACTCATAACTTTGCCCGCCCTTATATTTTTTATGTGTGTTAAAATCGTACCAATTTCCTGCAGGCAGGTAGATACTGCGGGAATCTGTACCGCCGAGTAATGGCGCGGCAAGCACATTCTCCCCTATCATATACTCGTTATAAATATTAAATACCTTAGGATCATTCGGATAATCGGTTACCAGCGCGCGGAAAGGCGGCGTACCTTTTAACTTATATTCAGCAAAGGCGTTGTAAAGGTATGGCACCAGGCTCATGCGAAAGTTAAGCAGATTCCGAATATGGGTTTCTATTTCTGATGCATTGGGTAGAAACTCATCGGCATTGTTTTTCTTCCGGTCATATTGCAGCCAGGGCGGATTTTTAAGATACCACGAATTGAACAAGCATTGAGCCGACAGTACAGCGGTTTGAACACGCCTGATCAGTTCATTTTCTGAAGAAGACTCGCGTACCTCGGGCGACCAAAGCAATCCCGAAAAACCTGACGCACATGTTAAACGGATGTATTCTTTTTGATCGTAAGTGTCGCTGTATATCGCTGCGGGAAATGATGACGAAAAAGCATTTAATGATCTGATGTCAAAGAAAGAGCGCTGATTGCGCTTACGGTAAATGCCGTATAAGGTTTGTCCGTAAAGCATACCAAATAATTGATGCATCTGCTCGCCGTCTATCCCCGACGGAAACTGGGATATTTCCGGGAATCCCCAATTGATCTCGGCACGCGAATAATCGGAGTTATCGCACTCATCCATCTTAAAGCCGGATATACCGATATTAACAAACGTCTTTTCATGATAGTCGGCGAATATTTTCCGGGCGTCCTGATCTGCAAAATCAGGTACAAGTCCTTTCCACACGGGGTAATCGCCGCTTTTATTAAGCAGCGCGTTATACATCGGCGAGCTTCTCGCGATATAGGGATGTTCCCATAAATTCACATGCAGATGGTAATCCTTCATGCTGTCAACAAACTGTTTGGGGTCGGGGAAGCCGCCCGCATTCCATACAAAAGACGATGAATATGTTTGGCTTTGCCATTGGGGCTCCAAACCGAACACATCACAAGGAATATGATTTTCGCGGAAATACCGGGCCATTTTGAGAACCCCTTTATCGGCAAAATCAGATTTTACTCGGTATTTTACACCGAGCCCCCACAACGCCGGTAATGCACCGCCACCTGAAAATAAATTATAGCGTTGTATAGCCTCTTTCATGCCAGGGCCTTCAAAAACATATATATCTATACCTTTTGCCCCGGGTATATCAACCGTTACAGTCCCGGCAGCCTCTTCCTTAGATTTATATAACGCCTCAGGAGAATCAATATCCGAATCCTTTTTACGCTTTTCAGTACCTGTAATGCTTTTATCAAGTCGTTGATGTACGCCCATATAAAAGGTAGTATAACGTGCTGTATTAATTAAAATACCGTAACCTTTGGTTGAAACATAATATGGCATTGGCGCGTGCGAATAACCCACGTTATTTACGGGGTAAGCATCTACTACAGGCTTTTTTCTCAGGCCTTTCTGATCAAACGAATTCATTTGCAGGCCGAATCCATAAATATGTTCATCAGCCGATAGCGGTATTTCTACAACAATGCCTCTTGCATTCTCCCGTATGCGTATATCTTGCAATTTAAATGGCAATTCACCGCCGGCAGGCATTGATGATAATGCCGTCTGCATTGGCTTCTCTTCGCATACGGCGTATGGTGTAAACTTATCAGTACTTCCCCACGTAATTTTGTCGACACCCGAACCCACCTTTTCAATTTGCCCCTGGCCATGGGCAGCATAACCAATAACAGTCAGCATCAAAAAGCTGAACGTTTGTATAAAGGTTCTTTTTAGATCCATCTTTATTATGGCGTTATTTAATGTACAATCGGCCTCAGGTTAAAAAGCCAGTAATTGATTCCTAAAACTATGTTTAATATCGGTTAATTAACAAGAATTTGTTCAGGCTGATCGCAGGAGTAACTCCTTTTGCTTCACGGCAGCCCGCAACGTTTGAATTGCGCGAAAAACATGGTTAACTACAGACTGGTACCTGATGCCGGTAACTTCAACAATCTTGTAATAATCCATATCTTCATAAAACTTCAGGTACAATATCTCGCGCTGCCTTGCCGGAAGGTTATTCAATGCAGTGGCCACAGCCTGTTTTAGTTCTGTGTTGGCTTCTGTTGCTACAATAACCTCTTCCTGATTGAATTCTATTTCAATTTCATGAATCTGCTCAAGTCTTTCCGTTTGAATTTTTTGTTGTCTGAAATGATTGATTGCCATTGACCGTGCAACTGTAAAAAAATAGGCTTTTACATTTTTAATATATCCTATCTGATCTTTTTTTGTCCAAAGCTTAACAAAAACATCCTGCACAATATCATCAGCCGTTTCTTCTTCTTTAACCATTTTAAGCAAATAATGGTATAGGGAAGAATACAGGCTTTTATGAAGTAACGCGTATGCATCCTGGCTACCAGTGGCGGCCTGAACCCACAGCTCCGATTGATTTGTAGTTACCTTCACTTAAAATCCGCTTTAATTACGTTCATGTTCAGATATATCCGTGTTGTTTTCAGATGTATCCGTATTATTTTCAGATAATTCAACAGTAATCTTTTCTTTGACCCGAAGCCAATGCTCTTGTATCTGCTTCTCATCAATTGGCTGCTTTGATAACCAAAATGGCAGTAATACTTCGTCTTCGTCGTTATTCGGCGTTATGTCTTTCATATTCAGAAAGACAGACTTATCACTTTTTGATACTCATTTCAGGCTGAATATTTGCAGTTTACCTCGGCAATGTCGTCATCTGTCAAGCGCATAAAGCGCTTCAGGTACTCATTTTCTAAAAGTTGTGGTATGAGCAACTCGTTTTGTTTCCCTTCAATACTCAAGGCAACTGTAATTTTATTTCGCAGATTTTTTAGTATTCCAATTTTCAATTCCCTGCATGAAGTGAACTGCTGGTTTTTCCAACAGCAAAAAAACACATCAACCAACATCTGGTCTATTTTTCTTCTATCGACCGGAAAAAGACTTGCATAGGTGAAGATCAATGGGTAAAGTATTGTATGCACCTGTTCAAAAATGTCCAGCCGCTCACGTACTGTATCCGCCAAAAGCATCTCCAATTTATTATTATCAACCGGTTGAAGCCCTAAAGCGTTCCGGTGAGTTGAGATATTAGCATAATTGGAAGTTAATTTTTGTGCGGCATTCATATTTTAAATTTTTATTGCAACTTTGACACTTATAATCCAAATAACCCCCGTGCAAATACAAAAATCAGAACTTAAATTGCTGATTATAATTGGTTATCTCTCTTAATTATTGCGGGATATGAACCAAATGTAAAATAATCTAAAACGATTTAGATTATTTCTTACAAAAAAATTTACTAAACCGGTTTCGCTGCTTGCCTGATAACAATATAATAGCAAACCTTACTTTAAGTGTTCAAATTACACTAAATGAAATAAGACTTTATTTAATTTTTTATTTAATACTGAGTATAAATTAACTGGTTTTTCGTCTTAAGTACATAATCCATATCGGATCGTTTGTTAAATCAAATTGGTTTTTGGGGTTCATTCTGATGAGGTCCTTTTTAGATAATCTGTATTGCTATCCTCCATGAAGCTTAATACTGTAACCATTAATGATATAGCACTTGAACTCGGGCTTTCAAAATCCACGGTTTCAAAAGCGCTGAACGACAGTTACGAGATCAGCGAGAAAACCAAAAAAATGGTAAGGGCACATGCGGCCCAAAGAAACTTTAAGCCCAATATACTGGCAAAGAGCCTGAAACAGGGATATACCAAATCAATCGGCATTGTTATATCAACCATCGATAACAATTTTTTTTCGCAAGTAATTGACGGGATAGAATCTGTTGCTGAAGAAAGAGGTTATAATATTAGCATAACCCAAACCCACGAATCTTATGAAAAAGAAGTCCGCAAGGTGAACCACTTTAGCGACAGGTATATCGACGGGATCCTGATATCTCTTTCTTCAGAAACAAGTGATCTGCATCACCTTAAAACCTTACAGGAAAAAGGGTTGCCAATTGTATTTTTTGACCGTATTGCTAAAGAAATAAATACGCACAAAGTAATCACAGATAATTTCAAAGGCGCGTATGACGGCACACAGCATCTTATTGAGGCAGGATATCGGAGAATAGCACACATTACCAGCTCAAAAAGCTTATCTATTACCAATGAGCGGCTGGCCGGATATGCTGCTGCGTTAAAAGACAATCAGTTACAGCTAAACGAGGACTATATAAAATATTGCCGGCACGGAGGTAAGGATATTGCAGAAACTGCAGCAGCCATTAATGAATTGCTTGCGTTAAAACCACCGCCAGATGCTATCATAACAGCATCTGACAGGATCACCACACAAAGTCTTGCATTATTAAATCAGGCAGGTATGCGTATACCCGAAGATATTGCACTTATCGGCTTTACCAATAGTAAACTGGCGGATGTTTTAAATCCGTCGTTAAGCGCTATCGTTCAGCCAGGATTTGAGATTGGAAAAACAGCCATAGAACTACTCATCAGCCTGATAGAATCACCACAAAAAGCTATTGAATACAATACAATTATAGTCCCGACACAAATGTTTATCAGAGCATCAAGTATGCCACCGGGCAGCAACAATAAATATTGATTATGGCTAACATCCCATAAACCTAATATTGAGAGTATAATATTTAACTTTCGTTGTCATATATGAAATAACAGCCATTGATAGTTATGTTCAAAAGAATAGTACGCTATTTTTTATACTGCATTGCATTTTTGTCTTTCTTAAACCTTCAAGTTGAGGCACAGAATAATCTCAAAGATCACATATATCAATACAGCGTAAAAGTTGGCAGTCGCGACGCTTATTTGTGGATACCACCTGAATGCGCACATATAAGAGGCGTAATTATTTCACTCGCTAACTTAACAGAACGCCAATGGCTGGAAGATCCGCTGATCCGCAAAACCGCAGCGGACGTTGGTCTTGGAATAATATGGGTGGGTCCGGGGGCGAAAGGAGATAAACGCTTAACTGCCGATATGCGCCCCGGCATGGAAATGGTTTTTCAAAATATGATGGATAGCCTGGCAGAAGTATCGGGATATGCCGAATTGAAAAATGCACCGGTTATTCCGATGGGCCATTCGGCAAACGGGCATTTCGCCTGGACATTTGCCAATGCGTTGCCACAGCGAACAATTGCAGCTATTCCCATCAAAACGATCCCGCTGCCCGACAGCCTGAATTTTAAGGACATTCCGGTATGCTATGTGGTTGGGCAGACTACCGAATGGCCGCAGTACCGATCACGGGATGTGGCCACCCAACCGGGCGACCGTGACTTTTACTGGCCGGTTGTGCGTAAAACAGCATTAGCCTTGCGTACCAAAAGTGCCGACAATCTTATCGGGGTGGTAACAGACCCAGGCGGCGGCCATTTCGACTGGACAGCTAACATGGCAAAGTTTGTTGCGCTCTATATCCGCAAAGCGTGCGAGTACCGGCTGCCCAAATCCGGTCAAGCCCAATTGCGCCGTATCAATAAAGAATCGGGATGGCTTACGGGTAGCGGGGGAATGAAAAAAGATGAGCATCCACCCGCCCTTTACAATAATTTCAAAGGATCTGCGGCTGACGGTTATTGGTTTTTCGATAAAGAAACGGCAATGGCGGCAGTAAAATTTGAAGGCGACAGAGTTGCCAGGAGAAAACAAATGCCAACTTTCATACAGGATGGCAAGCTCTTAAACGTTACCAGGATCGGATATGCGCCTTTGAAGTTTGAGTCTCATCCTGATGGGGTTACGTTTGATGTGGAGGGCGGTTTCTTATCCATGGTCCCTAATGAGCTTATTGGTGCGGGGGAAAAACTGGGTCATGCTCCCGGACCGGTTAAATTCAAAGTAGTCAACGGTCCGGCTGTTCAAACCGGCGCGAAAACGTTCCGTTTACAGTTTGATCGCTGGGGAATGGGCGGGCAAATATTTATATTGGAGTCAAAAGCCGGTAATAAAGTGTACAGGTATGCTGTACAACCAGGCATGATCAATATACCGGCTAAACTAACAAGCGGCTCAACGCAATCGATAACGTTTACCCAAATTGACGTTGTAAAAGCCGGAACAAAATCTATTCAATTAAATGCAACGTCAACGTCGGGCCTACCGGTTGATTATTATGTAAAAGCGGGGCCGGCGTATATTGATCATAACCGATTGCATTTCACCAAAATTCCACCCAAAAGCAAATTTCCGGTAAAAGTATCAGTAGTCGCCTATCAATGGGGCCGTACAATAGCGCCTTTGTATCAATCAGCAGAGCCTATTGAACAGGCATTTTGCATAAGGAAGAAATAACCAGACAAATGGAATTAACAAATAGCCCTCAATCAAACAATAATCATTAATGTACCGGCTTTTTAAAAGGTATATTCATTAATTTATTTATATAATTTAATTTTGAACCTGACTTTCCTAAGCCACAAAAATAAATAGCGTCTTATACCCTACCCCCTCTTATGCATAAAAAGATTTCCATAAAAGATATTGCCGAGCAGCTAAATATTTCCATTACTTCGGTGTCTTTTATATTAAACGGAAAAGCAAAGGAAAAAGGCATAAGCGACCTGCTGATAAAAAAGGTTTTAAAATATGTTGAGGAAACAGGCTATAAACCTAACCATCTGGCCAAAAGCTTCCGTACAGGGAAAACAAAGATTATATGCTTGCTAATAGAAAATATTGCCGACCCCTTTTTCTCGTCAATCGCCGGATATGTTGAAGAAATTGCGAATAGTCGGGGTTATAAGATAATTTATGGCAGCACTAAAAATGATGTGTCGAAAACCATTGAGCTGATCAATATTTTTAAAGACAGGCACGTTGATGGTTTTATCATTACGCCATCTGAAGGTGTGGAGCGAGATATTATTGCCCTTAAAAATGAAAAAATACCCGTAGTGCTATTCGACAGGTACTATAAGACCATCGAAACGGATTATGTTGGTATGGATAACCGGGAAAGTACCTACAACGGCGTAAACTATCTGATATCGCACAACTACCGGAACATTGCTTTTGTAACCTTAACTTCCGGTCAAACACAAATGCATGATCGATTAGAAGGTTATAAAACCGCTTTAGATCAACATTACTTAATACCGTATATAGAGAAAATTGAATATGCAAACGTAGATCAGGTTGCCGTGAAGCAGATAAGCGATCTCATACGCAATAATCCGCAGATCGACGCCTTATTTTTTGCTACCAGTTATCTCGCGTTAAAAGGATTGGAAGCTATTAACAATCTTAATTTTTCAATTCCGGATGATTTTGGACTGATCGCTTTTGATGACCATGAAGTTTTCAAACTATTCAGGCCCACTATTACAGCAATTGAGCAGCCGCTTGCAGAAATGTCAAAATGCCTTGTTGATCTGTTGCTCGAGCGGATTGATTCAGGCGACCAGGCCACAGGGTACAAACAAATTGTGGTTCCGGCACATTTACGCATCCGGAATTCTACACCGGTTAAGCTAAAGATATGATTTAACCCCGATTTTCAATCCGCTTTTACCACGCAAAACCAGGCAAAATCGGCATAGCCACCAATGTGAGTATTTTTTGCCGCCGCTGTCTGCAAACAGGCAAAGAAACAACACGAATAAATACAAAGCCTATTCCGTTTAATTATCGGTTTTTTGCAACTGTATATTTCAATTAACGGCCTGCGGGTATCTGCCCAATGAGCCATGCTGCAATGTCGTTAGCTGCTTTATCATTTTCATAGCCTGCAGGCAAACGACCGTTCACATATTCGTTATATAGCCACGGATCGCCTACTGCCATTACTGTTCCCTTGCCATATTTGGCCACAGCTATTACAGTCGCCCCATTTTTATTGGTTAAAAATGGATGTGCTTTGCCCCATGTGCGGATAGAACAAACATCCTTCATAAATATTTTATGTGCTGTTTTAAATGCACCATTCTGAGCCGTATTTATTGCGCCATCTTCAAAATTATTATCATCGATAACATGGTTTTGCAGATCATCATTAAAATGCATCCCGAATTTTGCCGCCAGGCGGTTAAAGTGAGGCAACTCTACATTAGCGCTATCGTTAGCCATTATTAGTAACACTCCGCCGGCTCTTACCCATTTCACTATCTGTTCAATATCATTTTCTTCGATATATTTCGGGTCAGAACTTTCTTTTTTTGTGTCGGGGTCAACGATAATATATATATCCGATTTGTGAAGGTTATTTATTGTAGGCGCTTCATCAAGCGAGTTTAATGAAGCGCCATTCCTTTTAAAGGCATCGCCAAAAATGGAGAAACCGGTATTCGCCTTATCCTCCCACATGTAATGGAACCTTACTTCTTTTCCAGTATTATCCTTATGCACTTCATGATTAAAATAGTAATCAAGTGTTACAGTTTGTGCATTTACCGCGACAATTGAAAACAGCATTGCGCACCCTAAAAAGACTATTTTTTTCATCATATTTTATTCACCCGAAAACAAGAAATTACCAAAACCAGGCTGATCCCGGTCATACCCCTCTGGCCCCATTTTTTCCAAAACCTTTTTCACATAAGGCATTTTTAAACCCTTGCGCATTACATAGTGGTGGTAAACCATATAATAAACCGGTTTAAAATTGCCGCGGCTTTTGTTTGATATAACCGTCCAGTTGCAATATCTGCCGCTTATGTCTTTACATGTTGTAAAAAGAACAATGTCAAAACCCAAATTATAAAACAGTACGTATTCATATCCCAGCAACAACCTGTTATTCAAAGCAGCATACAGATCGTCGCCCTGCTTGTACGCTTCCTGGCAGATGGTAGCAAGTGCCCCCAGTCCCAGCTGGCTATGCCCCTGGTCGCGGCCGCTTTCTTGCAGCTGTCCTGTTTGGCCACTAATATAGTTCTTAATATTCCCGTTATCATTGGCATTGTAGTAAAAATCAATCGCCTTTTTGTACATCTTTTTATTATTCAGATATATGGCCATGGCCATATACGTTTTAGTTACAATGCCGCCCCAGTTACCATTGGTATAAGGTGGCGTATTGTAAAATTTATCCAGCACGGGCTGAAATATGCCGGTTATCATCTTATCAATCTTTTTCAGTTGTTTACGGGTAATATCCGGGTAAGTGTAGCGGAGCACTTCTGCCGCATACACTATTTTAAAACCTTCCAAACCCGCCAGTAACGGCGCATCATTAGTGGATGGTATATTTTCCAGCGTATCGGCATAAGCCTCCAGTATATGAGTGGAGCGCTGCGCATGTGCCTTGTTTTTTGTTGTTACCCACATTATTGCATTCAGGTAAGCCGCACTAAAGTCCTGCTCCATTTTAGATTTGGTATAGGCAAATTCGCCATCGCGCGAGATGGTCTTAAATGGCCCAAACATTTTATAATTGGCCGATGAAAGCGGGTTATTGCTCAGTAGCAGAAAGGAATCATAGGCCTGGCCGGTTTTCTCCTGCGCAACTGCATAAAAATGATCAAAGTCCTGCTGCGTATTCAGCACGCCCGGATGAATAAATTTACGCTGTGCCTTTAAGGCCATTGTGCAACTTATAAGTGCAACAAGCAACACGATCTTTCTCATTTAGTTAGCTTTATAATTTTAAAAATATTCTCAAATGCTATAGCTCTGCATTTTACTTAAAAAAGGTCCGTTAATTGCTTAACCGCATATTTTCAAGCCTCAGCAAAGCTTCAAGATAGTAATAATCAGCATATATAATGGATGCGTCTACTTCTCCATTAATCGGTTTATTACCCGTTGAATGCAGTAAAAAAGCACTATTCCGCCCCCGGCTTTGGTATGTTGCAGACGAAAGCTCAGCCAGCATAGCAATAGCCTGCCGCCTGTAAAATCTGGCTTTTGCCTTATCCGGTACGTAGCCTGATAACTCAAGCAGTGCCGAAGCCGTTACAGCTGCTGCTGATGCATCCTTAGGCGCATTGGGTAACGATGGATCATCAAAATCATAAAAAGGGATTTTATCTGCAGGCAATCTTTTCAGATAGATGTCTGCTACTTTTTGAGCAAAATCTAAAAACTCCGGTTTTTGGGTTTCCCGGTAGCACATGGTGAAGCCATATATGGCCCACGACTGCCCCCGTGCCCACATCGAGTTATCAGCATATCCCTGGTGAGTAACACCTTTAATTTTTTTGCCGGTTATGGTATCATAAACCACAACGTGGTATGCGCTGTAATCGGGCCTGAAATGGTTGTGCATGGTAGTTTCCGCATGCTTAACCGCAATATTATATAACCGTTGCCCCCCACCATTCTTTGCGGCCCAGAACAACAATTCAAGGTTTATCATATTATCGATAATGGTATTATGTGGCCATCCCATCTTCTTTACCATTTGCGGCCACGAAAGTATAGTACCTATTTTGGGGTTGAATAAAGTAGCCAGGGCGTCGGCCGATCTTAATATTACCGCTTTATATTCCGGATTATGGGTAAGCATATAGCCTTTGCCAAAAGAGGTAAACACCATAAAGCCCAGGTCATGGTCAAATCCTTTCTGATAAGACAGCGGTGTAAGTTCCCTGGTATATCTATCGGCTTCCTGTTTCCATTTTTCATTATGTGTATAGCCATAAATATACCAAAGTATACCTGGCCAGAAACCGCTGCACCAGTCGCGATAACCCACATATTGCCATTGCTTTGATCCATTCGGAATGCTTCGAGGGAGGTTATTAACCGGATCCGCCGGTATATTTTTAAGTGTGGTTTCCGCCTGGTGAATGCAGTAAGCAATGTTTGGCCTTGCATTGAACTTTTGTGCAAAAGCTGTAGCGCATAGTAACATGCAAACAATAGTCAACAGGCCAATCTTATCAGATACTTTCATTTATAATTATGTCGCGTTTAACAATAGTGGATCAAAAGCCAGCTGGTATATACCAGCCGGCTGCACTAACTAAACCAATTTTTCGTGTAATGATCTTCCGCATTCTTTTCATTGTATCATGCTAATTTTGCCTTTGTAGAGTCCCTAACCTTTAAAGTTGTATCCAAAATAACAGTTTGAAAATCAGATGGCTGATTACGCTTTTTCAGTTTCGTAATCATTAATGAAATTACATTCTTAGCTATCTCTTCAATGGGTTGGGCTACTGCAGTAACTGATGGCTTATGAAATTTGTATACGATATCATCATCAAAAGAAGCTATTGCAACATCTCTCATATTTTTCCCGAGGTGCTCCATTACTTTTAAACCACAAACACCAATACGGTTTGTGGCAAACAAAACGGCATCCATATTCGTGTGCATGGGTAATAAGTTGGCTAATGCTTCTGTAATTGGTAACCTGGAGTGGCTATATTCCAGTTCGAGAACAACAGGCGTTAACTTGCGCGTTTTCATGGCCTCGCTGTATCCCGATACCCGATCCTGCATTTGCATCTGTAATGACCTGAATGTAACAAAAACCACATTTCTATAGCCCTGATCAAGCAAATGTGCTGTTGCGCCAAAAGATCCATGAAAGTTATCTACTATCACATAATCGGTTTTCACACCGGGCAAGTACCGGTCAAATACAACAACGGGTATCCCTTCGCCTATTAATTCTGTCACTTCTGACTCTATTCCAAGCGGTGGTGTAATAATATAGCCATCCACCTGCCGGTCGCGCATCATTGTAATGATTTCCCTGGTTTTAAGGATATCATTATCGGTACTTGCATATATTATTTTGTAACCGTTTTTAGTGGCTTCATCCTCTATCAGCCTGGCTATACCTGAGAAAAACGGATGAGATATATCTTCGATGAGAAAGCCGATAATTTTTGAACGCCCCGTTCTTAAGCTTCTTGCCAGGGCGCTTGGCTTATAGCCTGTTTCGAGAATGAATTGGTTTACTTTAGCAACCATTTCATCACTTATCCGCTTTTCTTTTGCTTTTCCGTTTAATATGAATGATACCGTTGTTTTTGATATTTGTAAACTATTCGCTATATCAACAATTGATACCCGCTTTTTTTTCATAATGGCATACGTTACTATCTACCCAATTGTTATTTGGATAAAGACACCACAAAAGCCACTCTGATACTCTCTTGTTAGGACAATTATTTATAAACACCGAAATTAATCTAATGAAGATCCTGTTTACCATTCATAATTTAGTGTTGTATTCGCTTTAATATATCACACTTTTATAAATAGCATACAACCTTCAAATCATCAATCAAATTGTAGTATTGCTTTTAGACTTTTCTCTTTTAAGATATTCAGATGGATTAATGCCAAACTGGTTTTGAAAAACCTTTCTGAAATATTTAAGATCATTAAAGCCGGCCTCAAATGCGGCCATATTCACAGTGTATTTTCCTGTCGCTAAAAATTGCGCACTTCGTTTTAACTTAATTAAGCGTACGAAATCTGAAATAGACATTCCGGTTAAAGCCTTTAATTTTCTATATAAAGTGGATCGGCTCATAAAAACATGATCTGCCATTTTATCAATAGAAAGCTCGTCCTCAGAAATATGTTCTTCAATATAGTCAATTAACTTTTTGATAAACTCCTCTTCAAAAGAGATTACAGCTATTTCATTAGGCTCTATGCGTAATTGCTGAGCAAATAAAACTTTTAATACTTTACGAGATTGAATGAGGTTTTTTACATGTGAGATTAAAATCCGGGGGCTAAACGGCTTGGTCAGATACATATCGGCACCTAACCGTAAACCTTCAACATAAGATGGTTCGTCTGATTTTGCGGTAAGCAGAATGATGGGAATATGAGAGGTTCTGATATCTGATTTTAAGGCCTCGGCTAATTGATAACCGTTTAATTCTGGCATCATTATGTCGCTGACAATCAAATCAGGTATTATGTTTAAAGATTGAGCCAATCCTTCTTTACCGTTCCTGGCTGAAATTACCTTGCCAATTGGTTTTAAAGTTTCTGATATATAATAGTTAAGTTCTTCATTATCTTCCACTATTAAAATAATGGGCAAATCTTCATTTTCGTTGGTAACGCTCGGATGATCTTCAACCGCCATTTCCTCATAGGCTATAAATTGATCAAGTTGCTCACCCCCTTTACCTGAATTAACAGCGGGTAAAATGATTTTAAAAATAGTACCGGTAGGAGTATTATCTTCAATATCAATAGTTCCCTTATGTAGTTCAACCAAATCTTTAACAAATGCCAAGCCTATCCCTGTGCCGGCATATTGGCCCGGTTCTGCCTGCGATACCTGGTAAAACCTGTTAAATACTTTTACTTTATCGTTAGCGCTAATACCTTTTCCCGTATCTAAAATCAAAAATTCGCATATCGACTCATTCTCCTTTAATAAAACCTTAAAACTAATTTCTCCCCCGTTTGGGGTAAATTTAAAGGCATTTGATAGTAAATTATAAACAATACTCTCAATCTTATCTTTATCAATTTCAAGAAAAATTTGCTCCTTGTTTGCCTCAAACAG
Source organism: Mucilaginibacter sp. (assembly GCA_051953515.1). GTDB lineage: Bacteria > Bacteroidota > Bacteroidia > Sphingobacteriales > Sphingobacteriaceae > Mucilaginibacter. The sequence goes on along the minus strand of JBQCIS010000114.1, from coordinate 28,849 downwards.
GAATTTAATTTTTTTTCTATCAGCTTCAAAAACAAACGAGTTACATATGTTTTTAAAAATCGGTACTATATCTTGTTTAACAGCATTTAACTTTAAAGCGTTGCTTTCGGCCTTATTAAAGTCCAGAAATTGGGTCACCAAACTCAAAAGCCTTTTAGACTGACTTTGTACGTTATAAAGCACATTTGATACCGATGAATCTAACTTTTCTGATTCAAGCAATCCTTCAATCGGGCCTATTATTAAAGATAGAGGCGTTCTAAACTCATGCGAAATATTTGAAAACAGCTTACTCTTAAATTCGGTTATTTCGTGCTCCTTTTTGTAGTTTAAATCTGCCAATTGTAACTTGTTTTCAAGATTTAACCTGTTTAATTTAATATGCCTTGATAGCCACAGGCCAAATACAATAATCAGATAATAGAGGGTATAAGCCCACCAGGTTTTCCAGGGTGGAGGAAGAACATTAATTTCCAAACTAACGCTTTTTGCATTCCAAATTTGATCACTATTTGTTCCTCTAACTTCAAAAATATAAGTACCGGGCGAAAGATTGGTATAGGTAACTGTTCTGTTTTTATCGGCATTTATCCAGTTTTCATTAAATCCCCGAAGCCTATATTGGTATTGATTTCTACTGGATGCGTGGTAATCCAAAGAGGCAAAAGTTAATGAAAAAATATCCTCTTTATAAGAAAGTGTAATCTTGTCTGTTACGAACAACGACTTAGAAAGAATTTTATCTCCCTTTATATTTTGCCCGACAGAGACATCCGTATTGTTTACTTTCAGATCAGTAATAAATACATTGGGTTTGAATTTATTTAGGAATATGCTATCCGGATAAAAATATGTTAAACCCGACGGCCCCCCAAAAAAGATTTCGCCGTCGCGAGCTAAAAAACTTGAATTCTGGGCAAAAGTGTTAAATGAAACCCCGTTTTCGTTGTCAAAATTTAAAAATGTTTGTGTTTCGGCTTTTAACTCGGTTATTCCGCTATTGGTGCTCATCCAAATATTATCAAACCGGTCAACCTGAACTGCATGAATATAATCATTTGGAAAACCAGTCGATTCAAAATATCTTTTAAACGTGTAATGGTGTATATCATTAAACAACAACTCATTTAACCCCTGTTCTGTACCTATCCATATATTGCCCTTATGGTCCTGGGCCAATGAAATAATTGTATTATTTGATAATGTATTTTTCCCGTTTACATGCGCGCGAAAGAGAGAAAAATTATCCTTATCACGATTATATAAGTATAAGCCGCCGTAAGTGCCAATCCAAAGTCGATTTTTATAATCTACCAGTAAACAGCTTATTCGTTCATTTTGCAATGCACCCTTTGTACCAATTTTTGCTGTGTATCGCTTAAAACAGAATTTTCCGTTCTGGATACTTAACAACTTATTTAAACCTTGTTCTTGCGTTCCTACCCAAATCGTATTATCCCGGTCTTTAACTATAGCGCTAACCTGGGGGCCGCTTAACGAGGAAGTATCATTTAATTTATTTACAACTTGAAGAGGTGGAGACAATCTTTTATAAAAATCCTGGTATATAGATAAACCATCGGATGAACCAACCCACAGATCTTTTTGATTGTTTTCAAAAAAGGCGTTTACAAATCCGGACGGGGGCGGTTTTTGATGTAAAAAAAACAGTTTGTCTGTTGAATAAAATAATCCGCTACCTTTTGTGCCTAACCATAATCTGCGTTTGCTATCCTGAAAAACAGATTTAATATGAGTATTGAGGAGATTATTGGGAGAGGAAACTGAATACGTTATATTTTTAAAGCCATGGCTGGATGAATTTATTTTGCAAACGCCGCCACCATCCAGCCCTATCCAAATTACCCCCGATCTATCTTGTATTATAGACAAAATCACATCGTAATCTAAATTATAAATACCATCGGGCTTGATATTGATATGCTTGAAAGTTTGAGATTTATCATCAAATTTATTTAATCCGCCTCCCCAGGTGCCAACCCAAAGGTTTTTATTGCTGTCTAAAAAAACCCGGTATGTATTATTATTACTTATGCTTTTTACATCATCGCTTTTATGTAAAAACTGTGTTGTTTCGGTTGTGTTAATTTGATATTTGATCAACCCTTTTTTCCAGGTACCGAAATATAAAGTTTGTGTCAGGTTGTTGATCGCTATTGAGGTAATATCAACGTTATCAAAGTTTAATTTAACAGAATTTAATTTATTAGATTGGTAATTGTATAAAAAAAGACCATTCGATGTACCTACCCAAACCCGGCCTTTACTGTCTATCTTAACAGCATTTGTAAGTTGGTGATCATTTATTATTTCAAATTTCCCCTTTTTATAACAATAAAATCCGTTTAAAGCGCCTATAAAAAGAGTACCGGATTTATCAACCGCCAAACATTTAATTTCCTGAATTTTAATATTTAAGGGAGGGTGATAAATAGAGACAGAATCCGTCAATAAATTATAGCTGTTTAGTCCGCCGTTTTTTGTTCCAATCCATAAAATATCCTGAAACTTGTCTTCCGCAATCACTTCAACGGATTGATTCGTAAGCGTATTTTTAAGTTGGGGGTTATGTCCGATGAGCTTAAAATCATATCCGTCATATCTGTCCAAGCCGCCTCTTGTACCAAACCATAAAAACCCATATTTATCTTGATGGATGGCAGTAACCTCGTTGTTTATTAATCCGTTATTAATTGTTATTGGCTCTTCTAAATTGGCTTGAGCAAAACAATTATGACTATTTAGTATTAGGACAATCAATGCGAAATTCGAAATAATATGAAGTATCTTCAACATCGAAAGTCATTTACAGGTTACTTATATATCAAATAGCCTATTGAACAATTTATGTTCAATATTTTATTCTAGAATAATTAGGCGGTTGATATTTAAAATATTGGTTAAAACTAATGGTTTTATAGTTTTTTAAGCAAACTTAATGAGCATAAATATAATACATGAAGCTTATTAATTCAATGATAATTTATTCAAATAACTGCATGTTGCCATTAATATAATAATGACAGGCCGCGCCTACTAAATTACATATCGAAGGATTTTGTTATAAATTAAGGGCACTGCCCGTATCAGATATTAATCGGGCCGCAGAAATTTGTGTTTAGCGATAATTAAAAGCTGGAATAGTATTTTCCTAACGCGGTTAATGTGCCATCAGAGTTAAACAATGCAGAGGTACCCAGATGCGACGAATTCGTTTTTGCTGAGAACCACGCATATTTCTTAACAAATGAAAGTTTATCTAATTGAGGCAACAACTCTTTCATAAATACCAATATTTCATCGGCAGAAAATTTATTCTCCTCAACAGTCTTTGCTTTCCAATCGCCAACAGCAAATTCGGTTATCCAAATAGGCTTGTGGTACATTTTATGGATCTTTTTTAAATACCCGATAAGTTCTGCGGCGTTTGGTGTGCCATACCAGTGTACAGTAATAAAGTCTATTCTATAATGCCGCTCGCTTGCCTTAGCCATAAATTCTTTCATCCAGGCGTTATCGGCATGCACGCATGCAGGGCTTCCTAATGGTACGCCCAATTCCATCAATTTAGGCCAGGCAGCAATGGCTTCGTCCACGGTCATGTTAGCCTGCTTTTCGCCATCCGGTTCGTTAAAACCCAATAAATAATTAACCCTGTGGCTTTGTACTAAAGGCTTTAAATAATCGATATTCTTATCTAAGTCTGAAAAGCTTCCCCCTGCTTTCCATATCATAGGCACAAACTGTATGTTTTGAGGTTCGTCAGGATTTAACCGGCCACCCCAGCTGTAATGCCAACTTATGTTCATAGCATTTAAGCTTTCTACCCAATTATTTTCCTTCGCAGTTGTTAAACACAAACCTTTTTTGGGATCAAAATTGGATTTTTCCTTTGAAGTCTTTGAAACATACGCAAGTTTTTGGCTGCAACTTACACATATAACCACCAGAGCTAATAATATTATAGTTACCTTAATTTTCATATAAGTTTTTGATTAATAGGATTACTTAAGAAGCTATTATTACCAATGGCAATGGCGGCATTTTATAGGCCTTGCGCTATTGTTAGCTCCATTAAGCAATCCTCTGATTATTTTTTTTGTAATAATTTAAGCAAAGCCACGCCCGGGCGTGGTTGGTTAGCCTAAACGGCTGTTATCCCTTACTGTCTCTTAAATTTATTTCTTCGTTTTAATTGATTTGCCTTGCTATTGCATATCGATATTTTCAATATGCTTTTACATCGATTTATTTAAACCTAATAGCATCATCTGCTTTACCGCTATCTGGCTGAAATGGTAATTGCCCAAATAAACGGCCGGCTTCTGCTCTCGCTTTTAATTATGATTAGCATAATATGATCCAAGTGCAGTTAATGAACCATCAGTATTAAATAACCCTGAAGTACCTAAATTAGCATCGCTTGTACTTGCAGGAAACCAGGCATAACGCTGTATATAAGAAACGGTATCTAATCTGGGCAATACGGTTTTCATGAACTGAAGTACAGCAGTGGTTGAATATTGATTTTGAGATAAAGATTTAGCATTCCAGTCTGCCACGGCAAACTCCGTAATCCAAATAGGCTTACCGTACAAATCATGAATCTGTTTCAATGTGCTCATAAAATTATCAGCACTTGTACCCACATAAAGATGGACGGTTATAAAATCAACCCTGTAATGCAGAGAATCAGCTTGGCGCATAAAATTTTGCATCCATGGGCCCAAAGCGTTTACAGCTGCCGGGCTGCCCAAAGGAACATTTAAGCTCATGAGTTTAGGCCATAATGCTATGGCCTGTTGTACTGTCATATTTGCCTGCTGAAGGTTGTCTGGCTCATTAAATCCGAGAAGGTTTTTAATTTCACCTTGTTTAACTAAAGATTGCAGACTTGTTAAGGTAGAATCGGTAAACCATTGTCCCCAAATCATCGGGACATATTCCACGGTTGTGGGTTCTCCTGATGCAAACATAGCCCCCCAACTGTAGTGCCATGATACATTAACCGCCTTCACCTTGTTTAACCAATCAGTAGTTTTAAGGGTCATGCCCATTCCCTTTTTCATATTCACCGTGCCGGTAGGTGTACTACCTTGTTGCTGCGACTGAGACGTAGTGACGGGAATGGATTTTTTTGCGCATGATAACGAAGCAGATATTACGCAAAATAATAGTACCCATGCCGGCATGTTTAAAAACGCCAGGCTTTTGTTATAAAAGCGCTTTTTCATTTTTTACTTCCTTATTCATTAATTAATTCCATACCGGATTTTGTTGCAAGGCATGGTCTGCATCTAACTGAGGCTGAGGAATGGGAAAGATCTCCGATTTTCCGGAGCGGTAAACAGGGCTGTATCCGGGGATTTTATCAGCCTGGGCTGCCTGAACAGCCTGCGCCATTTGTCCCCATCTTTTCAGGTCAAAAAATCTTAACCCTTCAAAAGCTAATTCAATACGTCTTTCATGCCTAACAATAGTTCGCAGCTGCGATTGGCTTAAACCTGCCCCTTCAACACTTTCTACACTTGGCATACCTGCTCTCGAGCGCACATTATCAACTAAAGTGTAAACGTCGCCAAGCTGGTTTAACTCCACCAAAGCCTCCGCCCTCATCAGCAATATATCCGCATAACGCAAAACAATAAAGTCCTGATTGCCGGGGCCATATATAGTTGAACCATTTGCAGCAGCATTGGTTGTTTTCAAATATTTTTTCAACCCATATTTTGTAGCTGTATTACCTTTAAAAGCGGTATTAAGGTCGGTAATAAAAATATCGCCGGTAAAATAAACCGATGCTGCTAACCGCGGGTCTCTGTTCGCTTTTGGCTTTGCTGAACTATATAGCGGCGAAGTACTGATTGGCTTTCCATCTGTGCAATAATAATCGTTTACTAAATTTGGCATGGGTTGCTCATCAACTTTGGGAACGCCCGGATATGTGGAAGAAAACAACTCGCCGGGTGTGGTAATGTCGGCCGAAAATTTTATTGAAAAAATAATTTCTTTAGAGGTCTCACCCTGAGGTGTAAACAACTGAGCATAACTTGGATTTAGGGCATAACCTAAAGCCATAACCTGGGTAGTTGCATCAAGCGCATCTTGGTAATCGTGGTTATACAAATAAAATCTTGCAAGCAAACCATACGCAGCCCCCTGCGTAGCATAACCATATTGATTAGCAGGATAAGTAGCAGGTAATGATGCCGCCGCTGCCTTTAAATCGGCGATGATCTGATTTGAGACCTCTTGATAGGTGTTTTTAGGTACATAAGCCTCTGCTAAAGTTTGCGGCTTTAATATTAGCGGTACATCCTGGTAATACACAGCCAAATTCATGTAAAACAAGGCCCGTAAAAACAAAGCTTGCCCAATAAGCATTTTCTTATCAGCATCGCTCAGGGCTGAGGATGGTATTTGCGAAATGTTTTCAATAGCAACATTAGCTCTTCCAATTCCTTTATATAGCGAAGACCACAAATCATTAAAAAAGTAGTGTGAAGGGTCAACAGTTCCTACCATAAAGATACCTGCCCCTTCCCATTGATAACTATTATAACAGTTATCTCCAAAATTATCATACACCGGCAATCCAACTTCGGCATTTAAACTGCCGCTATATTGAACTCTGTCTTGTAACGCGTTATAAATGCCATTGATACCTAACAGCGCGTCTTGCTTATTTGCCCAAAAATTACTACCCCCAATCTGCGATAAGGATTGCCTATCTAAAAACTGCTTTTTACAGCTTGCTAATGCGAATACTAAAAATATAAATAGTGCCTTTTTCATCGTCTGTCTTTTTGATTAGAATTTAACATTTAAACCCAGGGTATATATTTTATAAAGCGGAACATTTTGATCGGAAGCGTTTCCAACAGCTCGTTCAGGATCAAAATTTTTCATCTTGGTAAATGTTAGTAGATTTTGTCCGCTTACATAAATTCTTAAATGATTAATGCCGAACCTCTGCGTTAATAAAGGTGGCAAGGTGTACCCTATTTCTATATTTTTCATCCTCAGATAAGAGGCGTTTTGAACATAAAAATCAGAAACTACAGTATTGTTTTGCCCCCCTAAACGCGGCAAGGTAGTAGAAGGATTACTTGGTGTCCACCTATTTATCCAATAAGACAATGCATTATTTCTATCGTCAGGGAATGGCTCTTCGCCGTTACTGTTTAAAAGCCTGTCTATACCGCCTAAACCATCAAATACCACGCTGAAATCAACTTCACGATAGCTTAAATTGGCGTTGAAATTATAAACCCAGCTTGGGTAAGGATTTCCAATAACGGTTCTGTCATAAGCGTCAATTTTACCGTCAGGAACACCATTTGGACCAGATATATCAACGTATTGAAAATCGCCCGGGCCGGTTTTAGCACTACCAAATTGTTGCGGTGCGCCATTTACGTCTGCCTGAGATTGAAATATTCCTTTTACTTTATACCCGTAGTAGGCCATAAATGGTGCCCCCACCTCTACAATGGTGGCTCCGTTAATAGTTGGCACACCATTATTACCCAGCGAGGTAACATTATTTCGGGCATATTTGCTGACACTACCGCCCAAATTATAATTAAAACTCCCAATTTTTCCGACATAATTAATACTAACTTCTAAACCGCCATTACTAATTGATGCAGAATTTTCGGCTGCCAAACTCGTTACACCAATACTACTCGGAATAGGGTAGTTATCATACAATACACCCGAACTGTTTTTCTTAAAATAATCTGCTGTAAAAGAAAGCCTGTTATTAAAAAAAGTCGCGTCTAAACCCAGGTCATATTGTTTTACGGTTTCCCAGGTAATATTCGGGTTACTCAGCGCGGTTAAAGCAACGGCGCCAACAGTAGTTTCTGTTGCCCCGCCCAGTACGTAGTTTAAATTTGAATTGTAAGATTGTTCATAAATATAGTTCCCGATATTATCATTACCGCTTACACCCCATTCGCCCCTTAATTTTAGCTCTGATAACCATAAGGTATTTTTCAGAAAATCTTCCTTACTCAAAACCCACCCTGCAGACGCTGAAGGGAAATTACCATAATGATGGGTAGGGCCAAACTTTGAAGAGCCGTCCCGACGTATATTCAATTCTAATAAATACTTTTCTTCATATGAATAATTAACCCTTGAGAAGAAAGACTGGATAGCCTCTTCCGCGGCATTACCGGTTACACGCGGGTTTAGAACACCGCCGGCATCAAACTGTTCGTATGAATCTGAAGGGAACCCCTGGAGTGACCCGGTGAAAGTGCTGACTCTGTTATAACTGGCTGATTGACCTAACAGTACCGAAAGTTTATGTTTTTCGTGAAAGGTCTTGTCAAACCTTAAAATATTTTCATTTAACAGGTTGTAATTAAAACTACTACCCTGGGTTAATGTATTTGTAAGATTTTGCCCTACTAAGGTGCCGTTGTAATCATAAGTTGTAAGAGTAGGAGAAAAATTTGATGTATTATCATTAACTAAATTCACGCTTCCGCTGGTTTCAAAAGAAAAATCTTTAAACAACTTTATGGTTGCACCTAAACGTTCAGAAATGTCTATGTTGTTGTCGCTATAATCTCCTAAAACGCCTGTTTGCAGGCCATTTGTTATAGGAAAACTATAGTTTACATTTTGGTATGAGCCATCCACAATTCCAAAACTGCCGTTTGAATAATAAGCAGGGACTGTAGGAGCAGATCGTTCAAATTGATTGATGATTCCGGTTTCGCCGGTAATAGCGTTGGGGCCGCCAGATGGTCCTACAAAACGTTTCCAAAATGCGTTAGTTACATTATTAACTGTTAACCAATTATTGATTTTTGAGTTAAGATTTAATCCAAAGTTATACCGCTCGGATTTAAATTTTCCTTTAACAACTGCATCCTGATTTAAATATCCAACTGAAATTCTGTAGGTAGTTTTGTCATTACCTCCTGAAAATGATAAGTAATGATTTTGGATGGGTGCCGTTCTGAGCAGCACTTTAGCCCAATTTGTATTGGCGTACATATCAGGTTCTGATCCGTCCATTATTGCTTTAATATCTGCATCAGAATACCTTATAGGCGCGGTTGGTCCATTTAAATTTATATCATGCTCATTCTTTAACAGGGCATAGTTTAAGGCATTAAGGTATTGAGGCACCACCGTAACCTGCTGATTTCCTACATAACCGTCGTATGAAACTGACATCGCGCCGCTTTTGCCTTTTTTGGTTATTATAACGATAACCCCGTTAGCACCCCTTGCACCGTAAATAGCACTTGCCGACGAACCCTTTAATACCGAAATCGATTCAATATCTGATGGTGCAAGATTATTGAACTCGGCCATACCGGTGTATTGAATATTATCTATAACTATTAATGGGGTGGTTGAGCCAAAAGTACCAACGCCTCTGATAAACACCGAAGACGCGTCGGCACCAGGAAGGCCGCTGGCCTGCGTTAGTTGGACACCGGAAAATTTACCATACATCAGTTGAGCGGTATTGGTGACAGGCTGATTTACAGGGCCATTAAACCTAACCGTTTGAGAGGCGCCCGTCTGATCAATTTTTTTCTGTTGGCCATATCCAACGATGACTACCTGGTCAAGCGATGTGGCATCCGCTTCAAGTGATACATTAATTACTGATTTTCCATTAACTAAAACCTCTTTCGATTTAAATCCCAAAAGAGTGAACTTTAAAGAGCATTTCTTTAATGGAAGGTTAAGTTGATAATTGCCATTTGCGTCTGTGGCTACCCCAATGGAGGGGCTTTCGATAACTGTGACGGAAACCCCTTGCAAAGGCGTACCATCATTTGCAGAAATCACTTTACCTTCAACTTTAAAAGAAGGTTGCTGAAAGTTCAATGCCTCTGCACTTTTTGCCGAGAAAATTAAGCTAAAAAACAGTATTAAAGCTAATCCAAAAAAGGAAATCGGTTTAAACGGTTTTAAAGAAATTTTTAAGTAAAATTTTTGAGTCATAAGTGGTTTTTCAAATGTTAAAAATCTTGTTAAATAAAATGGTCAGCAATGGTTATTGCGTTGAATAATTGGTAAGTCAAATTAAACGCTTAAAATATATTTACATGGGATGCCAGCTATTCAAAAAAAGGGTAATAGCTATTCAAATTATGCCATTTTATTATAAAAAACGACTAAATCAGCACTATTAAATATCTTAATGAAGAGAAGAGACTTCATAAATTTCTTGTTGGCGCCGTCTTGGTTATGAATAAAAATTGCTTGCCTGAGCGATAGTTGTGCCGTTTACAAAAGTCTGTTTTTAAGTTGACAACTATTGTATGGATGTGGCTATTGCGAGAGAAGTACCGTGGGTATAAACCAACCCTTATACCTGAAAAAAAATAAGCATTAACCAAAGCTAAAGGCTTGACAGAAGCAGGTTGCTATTTCGAAGTAGAAGTGTTAGTTTTTGCATTTTTTCGGTTCGCACTTTGTAACCCAACCGTTGCTCAACAACCATTTCTGGCATTCATCCATCCACTTTGAAGTGATTGTGGGATTATTTAATCCAAAACCATGGTCGCCCCGGGGATAAATAATAAGTTCGGCGTTTACGCCGTTCCGATGCAAAGCCTGAAAAAAGGTAATACTGTTTTCCACTTTTACCATATGGTCATCCTCTGCTTGAAAAATGAATGCCGGCGGTGTTTCATGGGTTACCTGCATTTCGTTAGAATATTCCCGGATCATTTTTTCAGAAGGATTTTTACCGATCAAATTATCCCTGGAGCCTTTGTGGGCCAGGGTATCTGTAAAGCTAATTACAGGATACCCCAATATCATAAAAGCAGGTTTAAAGCTGATAACCTGCTTGTTAGCAATATAATTATGCCGAAAATGAGTACCCAGCGATGCAGCCAAATGCCCACCGGCAGAAAAACCTGCTATCCCGACCTTCGCGGTGTCTATATTCCAATTTTTTGCATTGCTTTTCACAATCTGAATAGCCCTTTCGGCATCCTGTAAAGGGCCGATGCTTTTATCGTCCATAGTTTTATCAGAAGGCAAGCGATATTTTAAAACAAAAGCAGCTATACCCATTTTTTGGAAAGCTTTTGCAATTTGATACCCCTCGTTCTCGATCGCAATTACTGAATATCCGCCGCCGGGACAAATTACTACTGCGGTGCCGGTAGCCTCATCAGCTTCAGGCAGATAAATTGTTAAGGTTGGTTTTGTTACATTTATTAAATAGTAATTATCAGTTCCCCACCGCCCTATTTTTTCTGAAGTAGTATCTGGTTTAGAATTGGGGATAAGGCCATCATAAAGCGGCATTTCTTTTTGTGCAAACACTCGCAAACTTGTAAAACCCAATATTGCAATTATAAAAAAACGGTTAATTTTCATACCATACTTTTTGATGTGTTCAGTTCTCGTACAATTTCAATTTAAGTTATTAATAAGGATAAAGCGTTTTCCCCGAAGCTTGATCAACCGGAAATTGGGCCTTTTCACTTTTCAGTATTTCTGTTAATTGTTGCGCTAAGGCAGCAGCCTTATGTGGATATTGCCTGGCCAGGTTATAATGCTCTCCAATATCATTTTTCAGGTTATAGAGTTCGGTTCGGCGTGGCCCGTAAAAGTAAATTAACTTCCAGTCGCCCTTTCTAATGGCACTGTAAGGCCCCATTCCTTCTTTTTCTGCTATTATTTTATACTTTTTTGCACTTTGGGCGCCTTCCTGCCAATTGTTGGGAAAGTGCCATACCAGTACCCTCGTGGAATCTCTTTTTGAATTATCTTTCAGATATGGAACAAAACTTCTCCCGTCAATATTCTGAACGGTTTTGTAGTTTTTAATTCCGGCCATTTGAAGAATTGTAGGAAAATAATCTTCAATCATAAGGTATTGGTCGTTTGTAGTATTAGGCGTGGTAACACCGGGCCAATAAACTATCATAGGCTCTCTAACACCTCCTTCATAAGCTGATCCTTTACCCGCCTTTAAAGGCAAATTGTGGGTAAATGGCTTTCCTCCCCGGGGTGGCACCAACGTTAAGCCGCCATTGTCAGACATAAACATTATAATGGTGTTTTTCATCATATCATACCTCTTAAGATAGTCCATTAAATCACCCAGGCTTTTATCCATCCCTTCTAATAAGGCAGCATATTCGGCTTCCTGCTTACTAAAGCCTTTGTTAATATAATATTGGTAAAAGCGGTTATCAGGCTTATATTGAGCGTGAACGGCATAATGCGCCATATATAAGTAAAAAGGAACTTTTAAATAACGGGCATTATCTAATGCTTTTAGAGCCTCCAGTGTCAGCGCTTCGGATAGAAAAATATCTTTGCCATGATACATCTCCAGGCCCGGGATAGAAGCCGGTGTATATCCACCACGAACATTATTACCAAAATTTTCTGTTCCTAAGTAACTTTTAGGACCACCCACAGCTGATCCGGCAATATTTAAATCATAACCAAGGTTCCGCGGATCTGCGCCCAATGTTGGATAAGCAGCCAAATGTGATTTACCTACATGAATGGTATAATATCCGTTTTGCCGTAAAATTTCGGCAATTGGCGTAGCGTAAACCGTGTGTGGGGTATCAGGTACGGGGCTTAACCCGTTATAGTTCCAGGCCGGTATCTTTAAACCCGGATAAGGTTCATCAGTCGGTTGATTTTCATAAAATGCGGTCCAATTGGTAACCCGGTGGCGGGCAGCGTTCATTCCGGTTTGTAAGCTAACCCTTGAAGGAGTACATACACAATTGGCATAGGCTTGTGTAAATTTAACCCCCATTTGGGCAAGGCGGGCCATATTGGGTGTATGGTACTTTTTATTCAATACTGTACTGTCTTTATAAAAGGGTACTGAAGTATCTTGCCAGCCCATATCATCCACCAGGAAAACAATTATATTGGGCCGATTTTCCGGCTTTACATCCTGCTGTGCCTGAACATTAAAATATTTTAAGAGCAATACCATTATAAAAAATGGTATAAGCTTAAAAGAACTCTTCATAACTATTTTGTTGATTTTAGTTTAAAACGATTCAATATTTTTTGGGCAATTACTGATAAGGAAGCTGACGAAACGATGAGCGACTCTGAACGAATAACACAAAATTCGTTAAAGGACAAAATATGATAGGGGTATATCTATTCAGTTTAGGGGCGTTTAACGATCAAATATTCTTCACAGCGTTTTTTGATAGCTGATCTTCATTTTTCTTAACATCAATCCGTATCACATCCTGTACTGCCGTAAAACGGATTTTATCATTAATATCACCTTATCACTCACCGGGAAAGAAGTCGCCCGAGTTTACCACCATAATTTAGCAGCGGATTGAATTGGCAACACCTCTTTTTTGAATAGGCAGCCCTCGGGCATTTTTTAAAAATACCCGGATAATTGAGAAGATTTTTTCACTTATAACCATATTTAAAAACATGAATTATTTGAAAATAGCAATGGTAATTTTACCATTATCACTCACCGCTTGTAACAAAACACTAACTGATGGTAATCCTAACCTCAATTTAAACTTGAAACAGGATAATCTGATGTCAAAAGGAAATTCGAATTCGAATCTCCCTCCCGGTCAAATGCTTACTATATCAAAGGTGGAAGACATAGGCATGCCTAAGGTGCAGCTCTACCCGGATTCGGTATATACTTCGTACAATTTAAAAGACAACGCGTTTACTCATTTGCCGTCAGGCTATGAAGACCAGATCGTATCCTTCCGTTTACCAAAAGGCTACATGGCGGTGTTCGCAGAAAACAGCGACGGAACCGGAGAATCTGTTTGTTACGTAGCTATTACCGGAGCGATTAACGCTAATTTACCCGAAAGATTACGCAATAAGGTATCTTATATCAGGTATATGCCGGTTAACAATCCGGACAAGCAAGGAACGGCTTCATTAAGTGATGCCGCGGTTCAGGCTTTCAAAACACAATGGTTTTACGGCTGGAGCCTTAACAGGTCATCACTCCAAAATCAACAATTTGTACCCATGACCTTTGGTAAAGGCGCCGCTACCGATGCAAATGTAAAATATTTGGTAGATCGTAATGATGTAGACCATTTATTATCGTTTAATGAGCCTGATAACGCTACCCAATCCAACATTCCAAATATCGACACAGCAGTTGCACGCTATAAAATAATGCAAAAATCGGGATTGCGTTCAGGGGCTCCGGCCACCACGCAAGGCCAGGTATTTGCTGCCGGAAGTTGGCTATCACGCTTTATGGCCAAGGCAGCCGAGCAAAAGGCAAGGATAGATTTTATCCCGCTTCATTGGTACGATTGGGGTAACCAGACCAATAATAAGGCATCTGATTCTTTGACCGCCCAATTTATTTTTACACGGTTTAAAAATTATGTGCAAAAAGTGCATGACACCTATCCGGCTCAGGCAATTTGGATTACCGAGTATAACGCCAACCCTAACAGGCACTCGGCAACCGTTCACGAATATTTTATGAAACTATCTACCGATTGGATGAATTCAACACCCTGGATAGAAAGATATGCATACTTCTTCCCGGCTACAGTGCCAGGGGTTAACGCCGACAACAGCCTTACAAACGTGGGAAAATATTGGATTAGTTTAACGTCCGGAAAAGCATTTCAGGCTAACATTGTGTCTGATGACACTGTACTTAATCCTGAATAGATCAGGTATAATACTGTGGGGCCTTACTCCAAAGCTTTATATTGCAAATAAAAAAAGGCTCATTTATTAAAGGCAGGCAATACATTTAAAAGTTTACAAAAGCATAATAATATGCGCGAAAGAAAAAACGTTACCCGTAACCTCAGGCTTATTAGTTTAACAATAGCAAGTATATTGGCTGTTTCTTGTCATACCAATAAGTTGGCTCTTTCCGAGCCCAAACAAACTTCATTAAAAAACAAGCCCAATATCGTTATCATTTACGTAGATGACCTGGGATATGGCGATGTAAGTTGTTACGGGGCTAAAGCAGTACAAACGCCCAATGTGGATAGTCTTGCATTTAATGGATTGAAGTTTACAGATGCCCATTGTTCAGCATCTACCTGTACCCCTTCGCGGTTCGCATTGCTTACCGGAAGTTATGCCTTTAGAAATCACGCAGCAATATTACCCGGCGACGCGCCCCTCATAATCGATACGGCAAAAGAAACCATTGCAGGTATGCTAAAAAAAGCGGGATATGCCACAGGGGTTATTGGCAAGTGGCATTTGGGCTTGGGCAACGGCAAACCACAGTGGAATGGCGCTATCCGCCCCGGACCTTTAGAAATAGGTTTTGACTATAGTTTTTTGATTCCGGCTACGCCCGACCGTGTTCCTACAGTTTATGTGGATGGGCATTATGTAGTGAACCTGAGCAAAAAAGATCCCATGGAAATCAGCTATGCAAATCCGATTGGGAACGCTCCTACCGGCCTGAACCACCCGGAACTGCTGCGAATGAAAGCAGACACTCAACATAGCGGAACCATTGTAGATAGCATTAGCAGAATTGGTTTTATGGAAGGCGGTAATGAAGCGTACTGGAAAGATGAAGAGTTTCCGATTGTATTAAATGAAAAGGTAAAAGAATTTATTACTAAATATAAAAACCAACCTTTTTTCTTATACTACGCCTTACCCAGTATACATGTTCCAAGAGCACCCAATTCCATGTTTATCGGGGCCACTAAAATGGGGCCAAGAGGTGATGATATCGTACAGGCAGATTGGATGACGGGCGAAGTAATGAAAACCTTAAAAAGGTTAGGTTTAGAAGATAATACCCTTGTTATTTTTAGCAGCGACAATGGACCTGTTTTAAATGACGGCTACAGCGATGGCGCTGTGGAAAAACTCAGCAACCATAAACCTGCGGGGATATATAAAGGAGGCAAGTATAGCGCATACGAAGGAGGTACAAGAGTTCCTACCATTCTTTACTGGCCAGGACACATCAAGGCCGGAACCAGTAAAGCCTTAATAAGCCAGGTTGATCTGTTCGCGTCGCTTGCTGATCTTGTAGGCCAGAAGATAGACGCCAATTCAGCCCAGGATAGTAAGGATCTTTTGGCAACATTTATGGGCAAATCACGCGACGGCAGGCGTGAAATGGTAGAAGAAGCTTTTACCCTGTCACTAAGGGATGGTGATTGGAAATACATCAAACCGGTTAGCGGTAAACACCCCAGCTGGCTTAAAGATAAGGCTGTACC
Organism: Mucilaginibacter sp.; assembly: GCA_051953515.1. Lineage (GTDB taxonomy): Bacteria > Bacteroidota > Bacteroidia > Sphingobacteriales > Sphingobacteriaceae > Mucilaginibacter. The sequence continues at coordinate 12,623 of JBQCIS010000114.1, read as the reverse complement.
AACAGGTTTAAGCCATGAACCACAACTATATAATTTAAAAAATGACCCATCAGAGCTGCAAAATGTCGCTCACCAATATCCTGCTAGAGTTAAAGAAATGGCAGATAGTTTGACAATCATCATAAATGGGAATAAGTAAGGGTACGCCAACAACAAATTGCGACTAAGCTTTTGATAAAATAAACGCGGCTGCGAAATAAACTGTGTTAATCCCAATTACACTATAGGGGGACACTGGCGCGCAAACGGCCTCTACAATATTGTAGAGGCCGTTTGTAATTTTAACCAATTTTTGAACTGCGTTTGGAGGCCCTTTTGGTCAGAGCATTATCCGGTTTTATATCAGTACTTGCTCTTACTATAACTTCCGAGCCACGCTTAGTTTGTGTGACTAAATTTTATCGGTTCGTTATTTTTGCGAACCTGTTTGAGTAAATCCAGATGGGTTTTAACTCCGAAATGCATTGCATCATTCAACAAGGCTTTATTAAACAGTTCTTCTGCCTTTGAAAATTCATCTATTCCGAGATAACCTAAGCCTGAAATGTAATGACAGTGCGTTTTATTGCGCTTGTTCAGGTCGTCCTCAAAGATCAACAGATCAGGTAAAGAAACTGCGAAATAGTCGATTTTCAAGGTGTCATCAAGATGCTTTTCTCCATATTCGATCAGGCTATTAAAAATTGCAAGCGCACGATTTCTGTCACCAAGTTTTAACCATGCCAATCCCTGATAAAATATCTTATCTGGCTGTTGATCGTTATAAAACATCGCAGCGCTTGGTTCGCTCAGGCCTATGGTTGCGAGCTTCCAGTATTCATGCGCTTTTTTATTGTCTTCAATACCTTCAAATGCACAACCAAGCCAATAAAAAATATCGTTTTCTTGCGCGCGTGGTAATTTTCCTTCGCCAAGATTCACCGGATAAGCCCGTGCTTGCTGAAGCTTGTTAACAGCGGCCTGATAATTGCCTTCCTGAATATCAATTTTAGCCATCTCGATCAAGCTATATATAAATTGTCCGGATACTTTACCCTCGCCGCCTTCCCACGGATGAAACTTTCTTGAAATGATCATTTCGTAAGCACCCGGAAAATTTCCCAGATAGTTGTTAAGAGCAATCATTTCGAGATACAAATCATCTCTCTGTCCAACTGTATCGATATGGATTGACAATTTGTTGAGCCGCGTTGCCGGCGCAACGTTTATTTTTTTATAAAGTTGATCCAGTTCCATCAACACGCGTGCATCCTTTTGATTGAGCGTAAATGCTTTCTCAAACAAGGATTTTGCTTTTTCCGGGTCCTTCTGCTTATTATAAGCGGCAATAGCCAGGTTCCGTAAAACCGTCGGAAAAGTGCTATCTAAACTTGAAGAAAGCTGCCAGTTTGTAATTGCATCCTCATACTGTTTTTTATCATACCAAAGATTACCCAGATAATAGTAGGCTAACGCATTGTTTTTATTGTAACTGATTAAACCTTGCAACATTAATATATCCTCAAGCCTGTTTGCGAAACTGATACCCTTATCGCTTGCTAATGAATTATTAGAATAAAGTAATGCATTCTTTTCGTCCTGTATCTGGCTGTAATAGAATGTTAAATAGAAATTTAACATCGGATCGTGGCTGTTTTCGGAATAGTTGGTTTGTAATATCTGGATAGCATATTCTATTAAACCGATCTCGGCGAATTCAATAGCGTAATCAATAAGCGTATGCGCAAAGCCCCTTGTTAAAGTTTCAAAAGAAGCCAATGCCTCAGACGCCTTGCTTTGGTTTCCGTATGCCTGATAACACTTGCTTAAAGCAAATAGCGTGCTGAAGTTAAAACGATCACGTTTCATAGCCTGCTCGCCGACAAGAATTGCTTCTTCGATACGGCCAAGTTCCTTTAGTGCTATCACTTTTACCATGTAAGCCTTACCGTTTCTCGCATTTCGGTCGATTGACCAGTTAATATGATCTAAGGCCAGCCCGGCATCGCCGCGCAATAAATCAATTTGCGCTACAGCATAGTAGCCGCTATCCTGCCATGCGCTGCTCCATGTGGCTTTAAAAAATGCATCGTAGGCCTCATCATACCTAAATTGATATTTTAGTGATAAACCAAGGTTGTAATACGGCTCACTATCATAAGGATTAGGGTTTCTTGAAGTACTTGCATTAATTGCCGCCCTAAACAAGCCCTCTGCCTTTGCAAACTTACCACGGCGCAAATACCAGGCCCCAAGTGCATTGTTATTTCGTATATCGGACGGATCCCTTTTTAATGCCTCTTCATAATATGGCACCGGGCTATAAGTTGCGTGCCGGTATTGCTCCAGATGCTGCCCGTTAAGAAAAAGCTTTTCGGTAGTATCTATTTCTTCAGGGAATAAAGCCGCTTTAGCTGGTTCGGGTACAGGATTAACTTTATCAAGCCCGGGTGTATAACTGATTACCTCTTTACCACTCGTATTATATATACGAACAGACATTTTATTGTCGTCAACGGGGGAGTTTAATAAGATCTCTTTTGTATAAACTTTTTCAGGTGCAAGGTCAGTTACCTCATCTATTTCGAGGCTATCACCAATTGCAAATACTATCCTTACCGATTTTTGTATGGACGTGCCAAATACCGTTAATGTAACCTTATTTTTGTTGTTATCTAATCCGATAAGGATGTCTTTGGTAGCGTTTTTAACAAGTCCAACTTCTCTGTAAGGCAAAAAATATTGAACAAAAGATTTTTCCTCATAAGGCATTAACCAGGTAAAGTCGGGCTGGTTGTCCGTGAACACCCCTGTCATCAGTTCTATGTAAGGACCATTACTATCGGTAAGGTTCCTATCCCAGGCAATACCAAAATCGCCATTACCCCATGTCCATTGCTTCTTGCCCGGTGATACATGATGATCTGCAACATGAAGCACGCCGGCTCTTGTATCATTTTCATAGCCGCCTACAAAATTATATTTAGAATTAACAGCCATGTAAGAAGTGGGAACAGGAATATTCTTGTATTTAGAAATATCCGTACCTGGTGAATAGTCTACCTTGTAGTATACACCAGTCGCAATTGGAAAAGTTGACACGTCACGTTTTCCATGATCGAAAACCGCGTTTACATCCGGAGGAAATACAGATTGGTAATCATCATTAACGCTTACTGCGGGGTTTGCCCACCACAAAAATGTTTGTGGCAGATTTGTCCGGTTATATAATTGTGCGCGTATTTCCAGATAGGCTTTTTCAGGATGCAGCGTAAACCCGGCCATACCTTTAGTATGGAACATTTTTTCAACCTCATTTACCCAAACGGTTTTACTCCCATCCGGGTTTTCTTCCATCTTAAAATCTATGGGGTCATAAGTACTTGGCCGGTGATGTTGAGGCCAGTTAAATTCTATTCCGCCCGATATCCAGGGGCCGCAAAGGCCAACCAATGCAGGTTTAACAACCTCATTGTAATAGATGAAATTTCGTTTAGCAATTTTATCGTATGCCATGTGGACACGTCCGCCTAATTCTGGCAGGATCATTATTTTCAGATAGGCGTTTTCCAGAAATAAGGCATTATATGGCATATCAACTTTTTCATCTTCAATTTTCTCAATAACGGGGTTAGGATACACCACACCGCTGCTGCCTTGATATACCCTGTTTTCGAAAAACATTGGGTTCTTGTCCGGTGCACCGGTACGATAGGTGGGTAGGGAAATTGTTTCCTGCCAGATTTTAACTTGCATAGTATTCATATTAGTGTCCTGCAAAACTTTGCTCTAATTGTTCAAGGGTCTGGCCCTTGGTTTCTATAACTTTATATTTGATAAATAAAAATCCCAGTACGCATATCACTGCATACAGATAAAATGGCCCATATGTGCCGAGGTGCTCAGCAAGAATTGGGAAGGTAAAAACAAGAATGAAATAGGCTATCCAAAGGCTAACTATAGCTACTGATGATGCCACTCCACGAATATTGTTTGGGAATATTTCAGAAATCAACACCCAGGTAACCGGCGCAAGAGAACAGGCATATAAACATATTGCAAGTAACACAAACACCGATACCCATATTGCAGCAGCGTTATTTTGCAGTAAAAGCGATAAAATGACATAAGTTATGGCAAGCCCAAGTGAACCAACCATTATCAATGGTTTCCTGCCAAGCTTATCAACTTGCCACATCGCGATCAAGGTAAACAAGGTATTGACAAGGCCAATCGCCACTGTCTCAAAAAGTTGACTGTCGAGACTCGCGCCAACTGACTTGAAAATTGTGGAGGTATAATTAAAAACTACGTTGATCCCACATAATTGCTGAAAAACCGCTAAGGTTATCCCAATCAATACAGCGGGCCGCACTGCCTTTGCAAAAACAGCGCTGTAAGGAACAGAACCTGACTGATGCGCAGATTTATGAATATCAGCCATGGTATGCTCTGCAAAAACAACAGAACCAATTTTTGTAAGCGTTTTAACAGCCGCTTCTTCCTTACCAACTTTAATCAGCCATCTTGGGCTTTCGGGTAAAAATATCACACCTATTAAAAATAGTAATGATGGTACCACACCTAAGCCAAACATCAAGCGCCAAACATCCCGGCCTTTACCTGCAATCAGGTAATTCACCAGGTTAGTTATTAAAATGCCTAACACAATTGTTAGTTGATTGATGGCCACGTTGCGGCCTCTGATATGTGCCGGCGAAATTTCTGCAATGTAGAGCGGACTTAACATTGAAGCCATTCCAACACCAATGCCAGCCGAAAATCGCATAGCAATAAAAACTGAAAGCCCTGGCGAAAATGCCATACCAACAGATGAAACAGCAAATACTGCAGCCGAGACAATTAACCCGGGCCTGCGGCCATATTTATCTGCAAGTTTCCCGGCAACAAGGCAACCAACAATACAGCCAAGTGCAAGTGAACCTGTTAAGAACCCTTCCCACCATGAACTTAGATGAAATGCCGTACGCAAAAAGGGCAGCGCCCCGGAAATGACAGCAAAGTCAAATCCAAACAGGTAACCGCCCATGGCAGAAATGAAGGATATAAAAATGATGTATGCTGAATTAAATTCAACCGGTTTATTTAGCGTAGTAATTTGCATTGATATTAATTAAATCTTCTCAATTATCTGATTGTAAGGCCAATATTCGCCCTGATTAAAAACAAAATGGATAAAATTATTTAATAAATTAAACAACCTATTTACATGACAGGAGATCCGTCTTTCCTTTAGTTTATGTTATAAAAATAGGATTATCGCTATTCGGCGGCAATGGATAAAGATTGGCAAACGATGGATTATTTTATTACTAATACGATCATTTAAAGAACCGTTTTAATTCATTCGCGCCAAGTTCGGTTTGGGGGTTAAACTGATTCCCGTTTGCATATTCCATCAAGCTATATCTTAATTGCCTTGCCTCAATCCTGTTCTCCAAATTCGTGTGAATATCCATTGAACATAAGATCAGTCTTCCGTTGCCTACTCTAAATTCAACAATATCAGCCAGCTTTTTATTCTTGAAAAAATTATCAATCACACGTACAATTGGCGGCGTTTTATAATTTATGCTATCAATTACTAATGCCTTTGAAAAAGTTACCAGATCCCACCACTGCCAATCGCTAAATTCGGCAGTAGGAAAATGTTGCAAAGCCCGAGCCTTAACATCGCACAACAGCCCCATGGTGCCGGGTTGATCTGAAAAATGGATCGGGCTCCAGAAAACAGGTGCAAACCGGCCTTTAATTCCTGCAATTTTTGCCGTATCCGGGTTGAGTATTACACGATCACCGTCTGCCAGGTATTTAAGCGCCTCATCAGGAGATGTTGTAAATTTAACCTGTTTAGCCTCATATTGTAATACCGAAGGGTATACCCATATCCGCCACTGATTTTCGACAGTGGTTCCCGGAATAAAAAGCTTGATGCTAAGCTGCTGGGCGGTTTTGAAACGACTGAGGTTGAATGATAAATTTCCAAGAGCGTTTTGATTACCTATCGCCACAGTTTGCTTTCTTAATTTCCCGCCAAAAATAATCCGGCCCCTTGCATCATACACCGCCCATTCGGCCGCAGTCTTAAAAGCTTTGGGACCGAAGTTTGCTATTTGTGCTGCCGCAGTAAATGTTTCGGTATTGGCATAACTTGCTTTTTTAAACCGGAGCAATGGAGCTATCGGCGAACAAAACATCCTGAAATCGCCTGGCGATATCAAACCTTTACTTTTCCAGAAAGCATTGAGCAAGCCCACCAATGCTGTTCCCTGCCCGGGGAAATCATGAAGGTCAAGTAATTGAAATCCGCTAATACCATTCGTTTTCAATGCACGTTCTATTTCTTCTTTATATAAAAGCAGGGCAAGCTTTCCGCTGGCCTGAACAAATTGACTATCCAACGCCAGCATGTTCTTAATAGCCAGGTCATGCCTTATCGCCTTAAAATTGTTGGGAGCCAACACACCGGTATAATCTTTTATTTCACTTAAATCAGGATAAACCGAATATTGCCCCATCTCGTGTATGATCAGCGGAACCGGAATGTTGTTTACAGCTTTAGTGTAATCCGTCTGGAAATTTGGCGGGGTAGTATTAAATATCCCTTGTCCCCTCACCCAACCATTTTTGGTGTACTGCGTTACAAAATAATCGGCAACAGGTTCGGGCCATGTGCCATGTCCTTTCTGAAAACTAAACGTTGAACTGGTGTAAAGATGCCTTGGGTCTTCTGCCTTCAGAACCTGTACCAAATTATTCAACCAGTTAAAATCTCCTTCCAGTTCATTGCCCATGCTCCAAAAACAAAATGAAGGGTGATTGCCATAGTTATGAATGATCCTTTCAGCCTCTGCCTGTAAGAATTGAAGGGTTGGTTTGTCCTTACCTACACTTAAACTCCACAGTGGCAATTCAACATGCAAGTAAAAGCCCATGGAATCTGCTACTGCGAAGGCCGCCTCCGGAGGGCACCAGGAATGGAAACGAATATGATTGAGTCCGTAGTTTTTTGCAGTGGAAAACACTTGCCGCCATCCTTTTGCATCCATTGGAGCGTATCCTTTCAATGGATAAACATTACAATCAAGTGTGCCGCGCAAAAATATTCTGCGCCCGTTAACTTGTATTTTGCTGTTTAAATTGGTTAGACTCCTGAAACCTGTTTTTATTGCCTGACTCGCAATAACGGCTCCCTGATCATTTAAGACGGCAACTTTAATAGTATACAAATGCGGATGAAATTCGTCCCATAGTTTAAGCCTACTGAATTTGAAATAACATTCATTTTTGTACAGCGAATCGTCCATCACGCATTTGCTGTTTTTGGATGCTATCCGGTTTTCCCCATCAAATACCTGAACTTTTAAACTGACAGTTTGCTTTTTTTGCTCAACGTTGCCCAAAGTTGTTTTTACGATAACAGTATTTTGCATCGCCTCCCGATAAACCTGAAGGTCTTTAATATCGACATTTTTCAGATGAGTAAGCCGGATCGCGCCTAATACACCATTCCAAATAATTTGGGTTTCATTGGTATAGGCAGTCGCCATGTTGTCATAACTAATGTCAAATTGCTTCCGGTTATCTATTCTCAGAACAATTTCGTGCTTCCCTTTCTTAAGATTGTTGACCATAAATCGCTGAGGGCCGGTCAGTCCGTTCTGATAACCAATATAAATGCCATCAATCCAGCAATCGGTTTTCCAGATCACACGTTCTAAACTGATTTCGAATGAACCTCCTTCATTGGTAGAAAATTGCCGCGAATACCAAGCCGCCCCGGTATATTGGTGCCGGCGCGTTAATCTTTCCAATACCTCCTGGTTTATTGTGGATGTATCCACTTTTGGAACACTACCTATTCCACGGTCATCCAGTGTACCCGGGAGATTTATGCTTTGGTTTGATTTGAAGTTCAGATACCATTTTTCGCGTATACCTATATCAGCCGAATCAAGCCTTAAATGCCAAGATCCGGCAAGAGACATGTTTTTTTCTTGAGCGAAAGCGTTTAGGCAAAGAATTGAAAAGAGTATAATGAATAATCTATTCATGGTGTTATTTATAATATCCGGTGATGGTTGTCACCGATTTGGCATCAATATTAATAATGCCCGTTTGGGTTGTTGATTTTTGTAAGCTTTTGCCAACCGAAGTGGTATATAAGGTAAGATTATCCGAAGCAAGATCCAAGTCTGAAAAATTAAGACGAACCTGTCTGGCCCCTGCTTCCATATTAATGACCACGATAACAAATTGTTTGGTATTAACATCTTTATAGGCTGATACCATTTGTGTGGCTGCAGCCGAAACCGGGTTACTGGCTGAACTTATTGCTGCATCGATACGTATCATTCCAGGTCTGATAAAACGTGAAAAATTTCCGAGGCACCAAAGCTGTTTGGAATCCTGCACGATCCCGTCTGTTTGCATAGCGTTCAGGTCATAGCCCCCCGATAGATCATTGATATAAACGAGGCCGTCGCTATAGTTATAGGTATCGATACCTAACCACCACTGCCAGGATGAAACGCCGGCAATGGCTATATCATTATGAATAACCTTTGCCACATATAAACCATAATCAATTGAAGTATTTCTTGGGGCACCGTTGTAAATGCCACAGATGTTCTGTAAAATACCAAATTCTGATTGCCACAGTTCCAGCGACGGTGCAATCTGATTTTTTCTGTTGAACACGTTCTCGCGGTAATTTACCAATGAGGTATCAGGGCAAGTGGTAAAATAACTATGTGCTGAAATGAGATGGGCCAAAGCCGGAACATTACCAATATAATTTAGTGAAGCAGGATCGAAAAACTGCTTGATCTGATCGCCACGTCCGTCCGGATTATTGCCATATAAGGAATTCCATTGATTAGCCTCCCCTAACGCTATTGTTGATGACAAACCAGATGCAGAGAGTTTAGGACCTAAAATACGTATAAATTTTGCTGTTTGCGCGTTTGTTGCACCTGTTCCCTCTTGCGAGGGGCTTGCTCCCCAATCCCATTGCGGCTCATTTACCGGGCTAATAAATTTGAATGGGATACCATTATCATTAAAATGCTTTGCTACTGTTACCAGGAAATCTGCATAGGAATTGTATTTATTGGGTAACAGATTAAACTGACTGTTGCCTAAACCGTATGCTTTGTGGTTAACAGTATATTGCACCGGCGGAGAAATTGCAAAGGCAAGAAATGTTTTAACGCCGCGTACTTTAGCCGCATTCAGGAACCATTGATGCCCCGACTCCTTATTCCAGTTCCATGTGCTATCCGGTGCCAGAAAGCACTCTTCTCTACGGTAAACATCAGCAATGCCGCTCGTATCGCCTTGTTCGTAACTACCGGCACCAATATTAAACCGCCAAATTGATAAACCAATGCCGACCGGATTTCCTGATTTATCCGTATCTGTACTGAAAAGATAATCTGCGATCTGATTTTTTTTCGAAGTATTTGCCCAATTACCTACAAACTTTGTTGTCCAGCAGTCAGAGGCGCCGAAACCAGTAATGGTTTGATAAGTTTTAAGCCCACTTATAGTGATATTAGCAATTGGTTGCTGGCAGGTATCTACACCTTTATATAAACAATTATTACCAACAGCCGGAGCAATAACATGCTTACTGCAAGAACAGAAAGTGGTTGCACTAAATATTAAAACCAATAAAAATAGCCTTGCTTTCACAGGTGAATGTTTTAAAAATTATAAAGGAGGCGCGGTCATTAAAACCGCGCCATTATTGTTTACCAACCGGGATTTTGCGATATCCGGCCTTGTGAAGCTGTGATCTCACTGTTTGGAATAGGCCATAAATTCGACTTTCCAGCCACGAAATAATATCCCTTGTTCTGGGCTTCGCTGGCATTAGTGGTTTCATAAGGGTCAGTGCTTGTTTTGGTATTATACAAAACAAAACTACCGTTAGGGCCCATAACACTGTTAATTACCGGCTGCCCGTTTTCATCTTTCCATCTTCTGAGATCATACAATCTATCCCCTTCAAGGGCAAGCTCTAATCTTCTTTCGTTGCGTACAGCATTGATGAGATTCCAACCGGTTAGTGTCATATCTGTGGAAAGGCCAACCCTGCTGCGTACAACTTTCAGTGAATTTAATGCTTGTGAGGAGTTTTGCAGCATGGCAGCAGCTTCAGCATTCATCAGATATACATCTGCCATACGTAAATAAATGTGATCCTTAGTGTATGAACCTCCCGGTGTTCTTTCCGCGCGGGGAACATATATTTTTCTGTTATAACGTGCAGATTTGCACTGTGACGGATCACCGTTAAATATAGGGTTATTCGGATCGCCTGCAACCGGATAGCCGTTTCTCATTATCGTCCAGTTCAAGCGGGTATTGTCGCCCTGTGCTTTGTAAGCATTTTCCAGATCGCTGGTTGGCGTAAAATATCCCCAGCCGCCTTCTGTTGGCGCCATAGAGGTAATTGGGAATGGATTGCCTAATGCGGGATACTGTGCTGAATATTGATATTGAATTTCAAAAAGTGATTCGCGGCCATTAAAATTAGTTGATGACCAAATATCGCCAAAATTCGGTTCAAGGGAATATTCGCCTGATGCGATGATCGAATTGGTTAGCGTTAGGGCATCGTTCCAGTCTTCAGTATAAAGATCGATCTTCGCCAGCAAGGCTTGTGCTGCACCTTTAGTTGCACGGTACTTATCCGTTGTTGCATATTGCGACTTGAGCGGCAAAACATTAATCGCACTTTGCAGATCCTTTTTTATAAATGCATAAACATCATTTGCACTGGTTCGTGTATAAGTATTTTCTACAGGCGATAAGGTTTGAGTAATCAACGGAACAGCTCCCCAGTTACGTACCAGATCAAAATACTGAAACGCTCTTAAAAATTGCAATTCAGCGGTAAGTTTTGCTTTGGTTGAAGCATCTATTCCCTTTGAGTTCTGTATCCCGGCAATGGTAGCATTGTACTGGAAAATACTTTTATATAATTCTACCCATTGTGCTTCCAAACGGGTATTGTTGGCATCCAATGTAAAATGCGCAACTTGAATGGTTGCACCTTCGCCGCCATTTACACCAATCCATTCATCATCAGAAGCGGCTTCGCCGCTTACCTGCCTCCACCATTGTAACTGCCACCAGGCGTTATCGTCAATAGTTCCGTATTGAACAATTGTTGCGCTCGTTGCTTCAGTTGCATTATTATAATAGGTTGCCGATGCAATAGAATTGCCGTATGGCTCCTGTTGTAAAAAACTCTTTTTACAGCTACTGGCTATAACCGCCAACATGAGTAGCGTATAGAAATAAATATTTTTCATTTAAATAAGTTTAAATATTAATCCTCGTTTAAAAATTAGCGTTAATGCCAACGCTATAGAATTTTGGTATTGGCGTTTCGCCATTATCAATGCCGTACGTTAAGATACTGCTAAATGGAACTTCAGGGTTCAGACCAGGGTACTTGGTTATTGTAAATACATTTTGAGCCGAAACAGATAATCTTACCGAAGAAATTCCTTTAAACACTTTCTTTGGAATGGTGTAGCCTAATTGCAGCAGGCGGCAACGCACATAAGAGCCGTCTCTTACATAAAAACTTGAAAAGTTAGAGAAGTTGCCGTTGGGATCATTCAAACTAAGGATAGGATACGAATTTGTGCTTCCAGAACCCGTCCAGAATTTATTTTCCATACCACTGATGAAATTATAGTTGTTCACCGGATTCATACGCACCAAATAATCATCTGCAATCTTGTTACCAAACGAACCATAAAACTCAGATCTGAAATCGAAGCTCATATAGGAAGCTTGCAATGTTAAACCACTTGTTAGCTTCGGGTAAGGGCTGCCAAGGTCTGTACGGTCTTTAAGATCGATCTTGTTATCGCCATTAACGTTTTTATATATAAAGTCTCCCGGACGGGCATTGGGCTGCAGCACTGTTCCATCTGCTGACTTATAGTTATTAATTTGTGCCTGATCCTGGAAAACCCCAACCACCTGGTATCCGTAAAATTCTCCTAAATTTCCCCCGGCAACTGTTCGTGTTCTTTGTGTGCCCGAGAATACATCGTTAGGAATTTCATCGGTTAAAATCTGTCCTTTCAGATCGGTTGCCTTAGAAAGGAAATGCGATAAGGTTAGAGAAACACCATAATTAAATTTGCCGATAGCGTCTTTATAATTAATTGAAGCCTCATACCCGTTCGTTTTCATACTGCCCACGTTGGTATAAACAGTAGGAATATACCCTTGTGGATATCCGAGAGAGGGCTGTACAGGTAAGTACAGCAACATATCTTTTGGTGAACGCCAGTATTTATCAAATGATACAGACAATTTGTTATTGATAAGATCTGCATCCATACCAATCGTTACGTCCTGGGTAGTTTCCCATTTAATATTAGGGTCCGGTACACTATAAGGCGCATAACCATAAACCCTCGTTCTATCGCCGTTAACATAATCTGCAAGCCCTAAAGTACTTTCGTATGCGCCTGGAGCCGACGGCAAGTTTCCGCCTACACGACCGAACGAAGCTCTTAGTTTCAGATAATTCAGCCAGGTCAGCTTTTTCATGAAGCTTTCATTAGAGATAACATACGCACCGGAAATAG
>JBQCIS010000113.1:0-33161 GCA_051953515.1 Mucilaginibacter sp. | reverse complement strand
CAGTCTATGTCCATGCCATCGCGGTTGGTATCTTCTTTAATGTTATTGATGGTAAGGTTATCAACACCAGTAGCCAAAATGCCAAACCAGCCCCCATGGCGTATGGTGATATCACTTATGTTTACATTACGGCAAAGCAGTAATGCGATGGCCTTGTTGGCTGTTTGTTTGCCCTTTACATAATCGTGGTACAGGCCTTTACCCCAGATGGTGCCCTGACCGAGAATAGAAACATCATGCAGGTTTTCGCCCCAGATGAGGCTGTTATGAAAATGGCTGTGTCCATAATCCTGGTAAGTGGTATTAATGCCTGACTCTTCATCGTCATAACCATTCTCGGCATTCACTTCCGCCGCGATAATAGTAGCACCCTGGTCGAGATACAACGAGATATTACTCTTCAGGCGGATGGAGCCCGATAAATAATTTCCTGCGGGGATAAAGACGGTACCACCACCTGCACCAGCGGCTGCGTCTATCGCTTTGTTAATGGCTTTGCTGTCGAGGTTTTTACCATCGCCAACTGCGCCGAATTGTTTTACATTAAATAAGGATGGATGTGAACTTTGCGCAGCTGCAAACGACAGACTTGCAGCAAATAACGCAGCAACAAATAATAAACGGGTGTATCGAGTTTTCATAGCGTGATAGGATAATATCACTAAGTTATGTTTTACGACTGAATAAAAACGCCTTATTTATGCGCCACAACCAAATACACAGCACCATACTGCGGCACCGTAACCGCAATACCTCCCGACACACTGGCCGAACTTGCCGGAATAGCAGCATAAGTTGATGGCCCGCCCGAATTACCTGAGGGCCCTACGCCATTAACAAATACCTTGTGCGAGAATGGGGCATTATCAGTACCGCCATTCAGTGTGTAATAGTAATAGGTGCTGCCTGCAGCAAAGTTTTTAAAATTTACAACCACCACATGGTTGCCGCTGCCTTTGTTAACTAATATAACACCGGCCTCACCTGATGAGAACGACGAACCATAGCTTGCAATGTCGCTGCTGTTGGTGGTAGTACTTACCAGGTGATCGCCAATCATGTGCTGGAAGTAGTACATGTAATAAAATGCTGGTCGCGGGTTCCAGGCCGGGGCGTTTGGCTCTGCACCGCCGCCGGGTGCAGAATTGCTGAACATGCCCATATCGTTACCGTTATCCCAGCTATTTGCCAGGTCCCAACGGCTGGTCATGCTGATCTGGTTTTTCAGGGCCTCTCCCAAAACCATTACCGCATGCGTACCTGCTATGTTCGAAACCATTTGCTCCGAACCTTCAGCCTGTATGTTCCATTCGTCCATCGCTATTGGCTTTTGCGTTGCGCCCGCCAGCAACGCCGATTGCTTTACCCAGGTCATCATATCGCTGGTGCCCGGTATAGGCGTATTTAGTATCGTGGCTGCATCGGAGTTAGCATTGTATGGCGTATAGTAGTTGTGCAGCACAAAGAAGTCGGCGCTGTTCCCTTCAGCCGTCAAAACGCTGTTGTTCCAGTTGCTTACCTGCGCATTGGCTGCGCCGTTGGCATCGTTAGCGCCATCAAGCACAATGCCTATTTTAATATTGGTATTGCCCACCTGTGCAGCAGCTGCACGCATGGAATCGGCAAATATTTTAAAATGATTGCCATAGGTAGTACCATCCTGTATTTTCGGCTGGCCATCCTTATTTGTGGCCGTATTGATATAATATCCGGCTTCCCAATTGCCATAACACTCGTTACCGACTTCCCAATAAGTAGTGCGGCCTCTATCATACCTAACCCAATCTGCTGCTAAATGAGCCGCGGTTTGCACCGGGTGCGAACCGGTGCCATAACGGGCGTAGCCGTAGTTTACGGTGATGATGCCAGTGCTTTTGCTTTGCTGTAACAGCGAATAGTAATTATCAACCGTCATTGTTCCGGTTGAGGAGTTGTTGCCGTACCAGTAGTAGGCTGAAAATGCGTTGCCACTGGCGTCAAGCAATTGTGCAGGTGCATCGGCAGGCGCCTGTGACGATTGGTTCCAGAAGTAAACGTCCGACAAGCTGCCGCCCGGAAACCTGATAATGTTCGGCGCCAAAGCATCAATATTTGCCATCAGCGCAGGCACCGTTGAAATCTGGCCCATAAAAGGATTGGCGTTATTGCCATATTCGTAATTGGAAACCTTGGTAATTTCCTTGCTTAGATCGATGGTTATAGTCACTGGACCTAACAACTGCGGCTTAGTTGCCACCTGCGATGATGGCGCGGTAAACGTTTTCGCCTGCCAGTTGTCAAGGAAAAAGCCTTGCGTTGCGGCTATTGTGGGCTCGGTTGGCGGTGTTATGGTAGTGGTGGTGTCGGTTTTGGTAGTTGTGTCACCACCATTTCCACCTGAACTATCCTTTTTACAATTCTGCAGTGCAAGGCAAAAAAGGGCTGCCAGGCACAACCGGGTAAAGTTCTTTTTCATAATTCGTTTAGCTAAGTCTTCTAATCAGTTCAATGCATGCCCGGCTGTTATGATACGGGCATTTCCATAGTCCGGCTTTATCTTCGTTAGGCATTGGTTTGCCATATTCGTCAATGCCCCATATCCACTCGCCATTTTTCAGATCAAGGATGTTTTTTTGTACGAAATCCCAGTTTTTTAATGAAATATCGAGATATTTATCATCATCGCTTATTTGCCATGCGTTAAAAAAACCCACCATGGCCTCTGCCTGCGGCCACCAGTGTTTCTGTTTTACAAGATGACCATCTTCAGGTTCATACTCATACCACAACCCGCCGTCTGCATCCAAGCCTTTAATTGTAGCGTCTGCTATTTTCAGGTTGATACTTTTGATCTTCTCCAATAAAGCATCATCAGCTATCACTTCAGCAGCTTCCTGTAATAACCAGGCGGCCTCAATGTCATGACCGTAGGATACCAGCGTTGATTTACTGTGCCACTCCTCATCAAAAAACAGCAGTAAGTGGTTAGTCACCGGATCGATAAAATGATCCAGGAAATTATTGATTAGTTTAACAATCTGATCTTTTAGCTCTGCCGCCTGCCATATACGATACAGATTGGTATAGGCTTCCAGTACATGCAAATGAGTGTTCATGGTCTTCTTCTCATTTGCATCTTTTTCACTCAGGCGCAGGTCGGCAATCGGCTGCCATTTTCGGTTGAAGGCTTCAAAATAGCCAGTATCTTTACTGTCGAAGCTTTTATCAACCAATAAGTTGTATAGCCTGATCGCGAGGGCCTTCACATTTTCATTGCCCGATGCGATATAATATTCGCTAAGTCCGTAAATAGTAAAGGCAATGGCGTAAACCTGTTTTTTGGTATCCAGCGGATTGCCTTCATAATCCACCGTCCAGTAAACCCCGTCATATTCCTCATCGATAAAGTGATCAGTAATATATTGATAAGCCCTTTCAGCATACTTTAAATATTCCGGGGTTTTCCGCAGGTTATAGGCTGCTGCAAAGCTCCACAGAATGCGTGCATTAAGTACTGAACCTTTCGGCGCTCCATGAACAACCTGCTCGTTCTCATCAATCCGACCGGCAAATCCTCCAAATACTTCATCGGGCGTATTTTTTATCCAGTAAGCCATTATCCCGCTCAACTCCGTGTTAAGCTGGGCTTTGTACTGCTGCAATTTGTCTGTAAGTGCCATAACGCCCGCCATCCCACTCCCTTATATCTCTTTTAAGGTTTTTCTGATATGCTGATTGTTTCTGATGATATTGAAAACCGTGTTTACCGACATTGCCGAGCGGAAACCATCAGGCGGCGTATTCATTGTATAATCCAGCAGTTTGTCGATAGTTGAAGTTGCCACGTGCATGCGCGTATCCGATGACGCGTAATAGATATAAACTGTTCCGTCATCATCTAATATCCATCCGTTAGAAAATACCACGTTTGATACATCACCAAAACGCTCTTCACCTTCCGGCGCTATGAAATAGCCGCCTGGTTTGTAGATCACTTTGGTAAGATCGTGTAAGTCTGTCATGAAAACATATAGCACATAACGTAAACCAGCGGCCGTATTGCGTACACCATGAGCGAGGTGCAGCCAGCCATACGGCGTTTTTAAAGGGGCGGGGCCTTGTCCGTTCTTGGCCTCGTAAACAGTGTGGTATATTTTGCTATCGATAATATGTTCTTCGCTAACAACGGCATGCGTAATATCATCGCATAAACCAAAGCCTATGCCGCCGCCGGTACCGGCATTAATAAAGCTATCCTGCGGACGAGTATAAAAAGCATATTTCCCATTTACAAACTCAGCGTGCAGCACCACGTTCCTTTGCTGCGGCGATGGCGTTTCCAGGTCAGGCAGGCGTTCCCATTTTACCAGGTCTTTTGTACGGACTATACCACAGGCTGCTACTGCCAACGACTGGTCGTATGCCGGTGCAGAAGGGTCGCGGCGCTCGGTACAGAATACGCCGTATATCCAGCCATCCTCATGTGCAGTAAGACGTACATCGTAGATATTTGTATCGGGATCGCTGGTTTCAGGCAGATAAACCGGGCTTTCCCAGAAGGTGAAATTATCTACACCGTTCGGGCTTTCGGCTATTGCAAAAAACGACTTACGGTCGACCCCCTCTACGCGGGCCATCAGTATGTATTTGCCCTGCCATTTGATAGCGCCGGCATTGAATACAGCATTTATACCGAACCTTTCCATCAGGTAGGGATTGGTTTCGGGATTCAGATCATAGCGCCAAAAAACCGGTGTATGTGCTGCGGTAAGTACAGGATTTATATAGCGGTCGTACACACCATTGCCGAGGCCAGCCTTTTTATTTGGCTTGCTGATCTGCTCATAGTAGGCATTCTCCAATGCCGACAACCGTTCTTCAAATTCTCTTGTCATTTTGTAATTAATAGTCGTTTAATTTATTCCACCAGGTTTTCTTTAGTATAATAACAATCACCGCCAAAACGCATATTGTTGCCAGTAGCGGGATATGCTGTTTGGTGATAAGGTACATGGGTAAAATGGTAAGGCATAACTGTGCGATGGTGCCTATCACCACATTGAACATGTTGAGTTTAAAGTTTTTATTTGGCTGAAATGACGGATCTTCGGCCATAACCAGTTGCTTAACCGGGCCCCATACACCCCACGGGCGTACGTTTGAGTAGAATGCCTTTAGTGTTACCATATTGGTAGCCGGAGCGGCATAAGTACCGATGATTGATCCGGCAAGCGATAAGGCAAACATCAACGGGAAAAAGTACAGGAACTCTACACCTTCAATGTAGTACGAAAACACCATTGCCGCCACAATACCGGTGAGCATTCCCCAAAAGAAACCGCTTGCATTAAAGCGCCACCAATGCCATTTCAGTACATTGGCGGCTATGTAGCCACCATACAGCGCCGATACTATCCATTGCAAAACGCTGTTCACATCCTTGGCAAAAAAGCCGAGTACGATACCAACAATCACCACAACGATGCCCACGAGGTAATTCATGGAGATCACCTTTTTGGTTGATGCCTGCGGATTAACGTATTTAAGATAAATGTCATTCACAATATAGGCTTGTGCCGCGTTCAGCGTACCGCTGAAAGTACCCATAAAGGCGCCCAGTAACCCGGTAAGCACTACGCCAACCAAACCGACCGGTAAAAAGTTATTGACTACTGCGGGTAATACGCGCTCAAAATCCACGGTACCGTCTGCGCCTTTCAGATCCATCTGGTGATAGTAGAGCAGGCCCAGCACTGTCAATCCCATGATGAGCGAATAGCGGACAGGTAGCAGGATGATATTCACAAAGCCGCTCATTTTGCTGGCTTCTTCCGGTGAGCGGGTAGAAAGAATCTTCTGCATGTCATAGTTCGGGGCGGGGCCGGCCAGCGCTGCAAAAAAGCCTTTAAAGGTCATCATCATAAAAAACAGCGCGAACAGCGAGTAGCCGTCGCTCTTGATCTTGCTGTTCACATCTTTGATGATATGTGACCAGTCGAGGTTAAGATGGTTGCCAAAAAACGGGCTGAACCACCCATGTGGCACATTTAGCGCATGGCCATCCAGCTTCATCATGGCAATAATGGCAACCCATATACAGGCCACCGTCATGATGATGTATTTGATCACATCACCCAGAACGATACTGTGCATGCCGCCCAAAACCGAATAGAAGGTGGCAAACAATGTAAAGATGATGCCGTAGAAATGCGGCACATACTGAAGCGGGATATCAAAAGGTATATAACCTTTTACCACATCCCACGGAACGAATATTTCGATAAATTTACCCAGCCCGATAAAACCGTAAGCCAAAAATCCGAGACAGCTTAACAGCGCGAACACGATAACGATAATGTGAGAGCTCTCTACGCCTTTATCCGTTTTGCCAAAACGTGTTTCCAGCCATTCGGCGCCGGTAGCAGCGTTTGAGCGGCGCAGCCAGCGTGAAAGATACATCATCAGGAATACCTGGTTAAATACCGGCCACAGCCATGGCACCCAAATGCTTTTCATGCCGTAGGCAAAGCACAGGCTTACCATCCACATGGTGCCACTAATATCGAACATATCCGAAGCATCGCTCAAACCAAGCATGTACCAGGGCAGGGTTTTGCCGCCAAGCATGTAGCTTTCTTTATTCTGACGGGCTTTTTTGCGGTACCATAAACCAATAAATATGGTTGTAAGCAGATACAACACAATTATGGATATGTCTACAAAAGATAAGTGCATGTTTTGTTTATGGTGTTTGTATTTCTAAAAATTAATGCGCAAAACAGCTTATAACCCGTAATGAGTGCGATGAAAATCATCTCGAATTGGCTGTAGCGAAATTACTAACAGGCGCTAACAGGATACTAATACTTTTTTAACCATTTAAAGTACATATTAGAAATTGATCCGTTCGGCTCAGATAAAAACCCGGTTGCCGGTATAGGTTTCCCTGAACTCTTTGGGTATGCAGAATTTTTTGCGTTTGAATATCCTGTTGAAGTTTGAGATGTTGTTGAAGCCGCATTTATAGGCTATTTCGGCCACGGTGTTGGTGGTATCGATGAGCATGCGCGAAGCATGGCCTAACCGGATCTCGTTTAGGCTGTCAATGAAGGTTTTACCTGTGCGCTTTTTAATAAAACGGCTAAATGACGCCTCGGGCATATTGGCGATTTTGGCTACCTCCGCCAGCGTGATCTGCATATTGTAATGCGCATTCATATACTCGAATACTTTTTCGATCCGACGGCTGTTGTAATGGAACTGCTCGTTGGAAAAGCTTGAGTCTGAAAGCGTTTTCATGTTACGAGAGATAGAAAGATCATGCAGTACGGAAAGCAGTTCCAGTACCGAATCAAAGCCACTTTTTTTGTTGAGCGACTGGATGCGATCTTTAAGCTGAACGATGGTTTCAGGCGAGAACAGAATGCCGCGCTGGGCGCGTTCCATCATATTCTTTACAAAACTCAACTGATTGCGTCTCAAAAATTTATCATCAAAAAGATCCTTGTGGAACTGGATGGTTATTTCCGTTATCGATTCACTCTGACATTGATGAGTGAACCAGGCGTGGTATACATTTGGACCGACCAAAACCAGCTCCAAATCATCGATCACCTCTATATGGCCGCCCACAACGCGTTTGGCGCCCTTTGCATTCAGGATGAGGTTGAGCTCGTACTCGTCGTGGTAATGTAAGGGAAAATCAAACTTTTGCTTTACCCTTGAGAAAATGGTAAAGCAATCACCAGGTGTTAGCGGCGTTATTTCGCGCATTACATTGTTTGACATATCAATACAGTTTAAGTGTGTACTTTTTTAGGTTATAATACTGATACAAATTTAACATAATATTGATCTGAATATGCTCGAAGCTAAATTCATCCGAAAAAAAATGCCATCATCGAAAGCCCCGATGATGACATTTGTTTTGCTAACTAACCTAATCTGTTATTCAATCAAAAATTAATCTACAGCATCATTTAATTCTGCAGTCAACCCCCCAATAAGGACTTGACTGCAGAAAGTATTACTTTACAAAAGCCACCTCATCAAAGTAGTAAGTCTCGTCAACGTCGCCGTTTTGGCCCTGCAAAAAGAAGCCTAACTGATTTGCGGTTGTGCCGGTTGCCCAATAGTTCAGCTCGCCATTGGTTGTTCCCAGCGGGATCAGGAAGTGCGTCCAGACTTTTGCGGGTACTTTAATTTGTTGAATAGCAGGCGCAGAAGTATTTTGTGAATACCCACCTGCTACTTTATCGCCAACCAGTATTAAGGTATGGTCTACTGTACCGCCTTTAACCCAGAAGGTAAGGTATTTATAGTCTGCCGAGTAAGCGAAGCCTGGCCACCAGTTGGCCCAACCTTCAATTTTCCAGCCACCTGCAGGATAAGTAGCTTGGGCAGAAGCAGTACCCGCGTACGATGTATTGGTTGATACGCCTGAAGGACCTGACCATGATGCATCGCTCCAGCCATTCTGGAAGTTATTGTTAGCAAAAATGGTGTAAGCGTTATCAAGATCAACAAATTGTTGTGCTGAAGTTACAGTGCCTGACTGGTAAGTAAACACAAGCGGAGCAATACCTGCTGATGTAGCAGGCATTTTCAGTTTAAGCACGGTATCAGACTGGCTTACGATAGTCGCCTTGTCGCTGGTTCCTTTCAGGCTAACAGTAGTTACAGTGCTGAAGCCTTTACCCGTTAAGGTAATTGTTCCGCCACCTGTAAAGTTGTAATCGGAAAGGGTGATGATAGTAGGTGGAGGCGACAGCACGGTGAAATTATAGGTTACGGTGCCATACAGAGTGGTCAATATCAGCTTATTGCTGGCCCCCGGGCCATAAGGTGTATTTTGGGGTATGGTAAACACAACAACATTGTCAGAATTGAGGGCACGATTGAAATATATATTGGTGCCATTCAATGTGATCTTAGTAGTTGTACCGAGGTTTTTCCCAAGTATTGCATAGGTGTTGCTCAATTTGCCGCTGGTTGTGGTTGAATCAAAAGCCACTGGAGTTACACTGCTGTACCCCGGTTTGGTGGAAGCAACGCCAGTTGAATCATACGTTGTAAAAGTACCGGCGGGTATGGTGTCTGTTTTACTTACTGTACGAATGCTTGAAATAACAGGCGCCCCTTTCCCCGAAAATACGCCGTTAGTATCCTTCCGGCAGGATGCTAATCCTAAAACCAGCGCTCCGGCCAGTAAAAGGTAATTGTTTAATCTTTTCATATCTCTTTATATCTTATTTAAATACATAAGGTACCGGGGCTTTTATCAAGTTAGGATCGGCATTTGATTCTGCTGATGGTACCGGAAGATAAAATTGTGCGTTTGTTGGCACGTAATGTGCCGAATAAATTGTTATCGGAGGTGTTGTGCCGCTGTAAGTGCCTCTTTCCTGGTTAGACATAATTGCTATAGCTGTTGGGTGGCTGGTAACATTGAAGCCATCAATACGGCCCAGGTCGAACCAGTAATCTTGTTCAAAGGCAAATTCACAGCGCCTTTCAAGCAATAATTGCTGGTAAGTAAATGATGTTACCGGCGCAACGTGCGCCCTTGCTCTAACCATATTAAAATACTTTAAGGCTGTAGCATCTGAAGTAGATGCGCTCATCGGTATTCCATGCCCAACACCAGGATTTGCAGCCTGGCCCAATATAGCTTCCGCCTCAATCAGTAATACATCTGCATAGCGCATAATGTAAGTGTTGTTGGCTGCTGCCTGTGCAGCACTCTTGCCATTATTATCCGGATCGTTTGGTGCACCGATCACATATTTTTTTGGCGCCGCATTCGTACCCTGCGCGCTGCCATTGGCAGGGAATACATATCCTGATGGCAAGTTGCCGCCTTCCTGTAATTCAGGGTAGTGGCTGCCGGCAACCATAAAGGTAGCGTGCCTGCGGGTAGTATCAGGACTTTCGGCCTTGAAGGCGTTTTGCAGGTCAATAGTTGGACCAAGAACGCTGTAGCCATCACCGGTTTGAGTGATTGCACTGCTATATGCCCACGATGCCTGGATAGAGTTACCATAATCATACCCCGCGGTAGATATCCATTGCATAGCCAAAATGCTTTCCTTATTGTTGTTATTGGCTAATAAAAACAGGTCGCCATAGTTTGGCATTAAAGAAAATTCGCCGCTGTTTATTACCTTTTCGGCCTCCTTTTGCGCATCGGCATAGTCTTGCATGTACAGGTAGACTTTAGCCAGCATTGCAGAAGCAGATCCACTATCTCCATGACCGCTTGCCGTTACATTTATATAACAATTAGCTTCAGCAAACTGAAGGTCCTTTACAATAAACTTATAAACGTCTGTAACCGGGTTGGTTGGGACAGTTTGGAAGTTATTGATATCCTGCAGCGGGTTTTCAACAATCGGGAGATTGCCGAAAGTGCGTACCAAATAAAAATAAGCAACTGCGCGCATTAAGTGCGCTTCGCCAAGTGCGTTGTTTACCACGTTTTTCGGTACCGAAGCCGGCACAACCGAAGGCAGGTTATTTAATATGCCATTTGCCTGCGCTACAACGGTAAATGGCGAATCCCATGCGGCTAAAACTTCAGGATTGGTATTTGGCGCCGAGAAGCTTTCAAAGGCGTTAACATCTGAAGAATAGGAGATACCGTTACCACTGCTCATTTCTGTAATAGCCCACCCCACTTTATTATTCC
This sequence comes from Mucilaginibacter sp., assembly GCA_051953515.1. Classification (GTDB taxonomy): domain Bacteria; phylum Bacteroidota; class Bacteroidia; order Sphingobacteriales; family Sphingobacteriaceae; genus Mucilaginibacter. The sequence goes on along the minus strand of JBQCIS010000113.1, from coordinate 22,495 downwards.
ATCCAAACCATGGCGAACCGTATAGCCCGTCAGTACTTGCATTAACCTGGGCCGTTGTCTGGTAATAGTTACCTACGGTTACTCCTGCTTCAGGCGGGCGGTTAAAAAAGTCTTTACTACACCCAGTTGCGGTCACTGCAGTCACCGCTGCTATTCCGATGATGTATTTTATATGTCTTTTCATGATAATCTTTACTAAATATTAAAACTGTGCATTAAGACCAAGTGTGAAAACACGCGGTGAAGGATAACGACCAAGGTCTATACCTGCCTCTGTCGGGTTTTGGTTGAATGATCCAACTTCCGGATCGAGACCAGGGTACTTAGTGATAACCAAAAGGTTTTGTCCGCTTAAAAATACTTTCAAACTGGTCATTGCTACATATTTAGCCCATCTCGATGGCAAGTTGTAGCCCAAACGCACATTTTGCAAACGGGCAAAAGAAGCACTTTCCAAAAACCTGTCAGACATTACCAGGTTAGGGTTACCCAGACCGGCACGTGGTTTTGGAATATTTGAATTCGGGTTGCTCGGTGTCCAATAACCGGCTGTTGAGGCTAACTGATTTTGGTATAAACCATCCAGGCCAGCAGTTTCATATTCAAGCGCATCCAGTATCTTACCCCCGTATGAACCATAAATAAAGATAGAAAGTTCGAAATCTTTATAGTTAAAGTTATTGGTGAAACCATAAGTAAAGTCGGGGTTAGGGCTGCCTAATGCCACGCGGTCTTTAGCATCAACCTTTCCATCATGGTTGGTGTCCTGGTATTGCAGGTCGCCCAGCCATATCGAGTTTGCAACGCTCGGATCGTTAGTTACCACTTGCGGGGTGGTGCCGGTTACATTTTGCGGGTGCGATGCCAGGTATTGCAACTGTGCCTGTGTTTTTACTACGCCCTGCACTTTATAACCATAAAACTCGCCAACGGGCTCGCCAACAACAGTCCGGGTTGCTGCCAGGCTGATGAAGCTGGTGTTGATAGACTGATCTATTTCAGGTGCGCCGTTTAGCGATGTTACTTTATTTGAGTAATGGCTAAAAGTTAATGTACTGTTCCATTTAAAGTTTTTGGTAACTATGTTACTGCTGTTAATGTTAAGCTCAAAGCCTTTATTCTGTATCTGACCGGCATTAATGTATGGAGGCGAAATACCGGCAGGGTTATCGCTGTATTCGTTAGGACCACCCACCAGGAAATAGGGCAGCGGTTGCTGGAACAGGAAGCGGCTTGATGTTTTGTTATAATAATCTGCAGAAGCATTAACGCGACCGTTTAGTAGGCTAAAATCAATGCCTATATCTGTTTGTAAGGCTTTTTCCCAGGTAAGTTTAGGGTTGGCTACGTTGGCAACAATAAATCCTGTACCGAAAGCAGTTGGTATAGGGTTAAGCGCTGCTCCGTACGAATATGGTCTGATATTTGAATTTCCTGTAGATCCGAAACCTGCTCTGAACTTAACATTGTCTGCAATTGATTTCAGGGGCGCCCAAAAACTTTCGTCAGATATTCTCCATGATAAAGCCAGCCCGGGGAAGTAACCTACTTCATGACCCTCTGCAAATTCAGAAGAGCGGTCACTACGCATATTAGCTGTGAAACTATATTTATTGTCATAGGTATAAATTATACGACCAAGGAAAGATTCCATTGTGGCTGTGGATTTATATTCCGGTATGTTTGTGGCGACCGTATTTGCCAGCGCTATACTCTGCACATTGTTACCTGCAACAAAGCCCTGGCCGTTCAGGTTTAGCTGATCGTATTTAGATTCCCATACCTCATGGCCAGCTAAAGCCGTCAGGCTGCTTTTACCCCACGTGTGGCCGTAGTTTAAGTATTCTTTCCAGCTCCAGTAAGAACTATTGCTTAACTGGCGTGATAGCTTGGCTGTTGCATTAGTAATATGGTATTGTTCAGGAACGCCGGTAGCACCATAGTCATAAGTAGGCAAAAAAGTATAAGCATCGGCCCAGTTGAAATCCCCATCAATCTCAGACCTCAGATATAAATCTTTATAAAACTTCGTTTCGGCATAGAAATTACCATTTATCTCGTTCCTTACCAGATTATTAGTAATGCTTAACGCTTGTTGTATAGGATTTATACCGCCTTCAATTGTGCCGTCAGGCTGTACGGCGGGCCCGGAAAAGGTACCATCAGCATTATAAATCGCCTGATCTGGCGCTGATAATAAAGCATTATAAATGATACCCGTATTGTTACCCAAGCCAATATTTTCGTTACTGCGGCTAAAGCCAAATGTGCCGCCAACTTTAAGCCATGGTTTTACTTCTGAATTAAGTACACCACGGAAAGTGTAACGATCGAAATTATAGCCTAATACTGTACCATCTTGTTTAAAGTAGCCTCCCGACAGGTAATAATCGGATTTGTCCGTTCCGCCGGATACAGAGATGTTATGGTTATTTTCAAACGCTGTACGAAATATAGCATCCTGCCAATTGGTGCCGGGCCCCAATATGCCTGGATCGGCAAATTCTGACCTGGGTTGAATGCCAAAAGCCAGGGCAAGTCTGTTTTGTAGTGTTGCATACTGTTGCAGGTTGTCCATCTTTAAGAATTTACCTTGCTCCTGTAAGCCTACGTATCCATCGTAGCTAACCTTTGCCTGTCCGGCTTTACCGCGTTTGGTGGTAATAATAACTACGCCATTAGCGCCGCGGCTACCATATATGGCTGTTGCAGATGCATCCTTTAATATGTCGATAGAAGCGATATCATTAGGATTTAGCTGCGATAAAGGGCTTACGCTGGTTTCCTCCTGTCCGCCACCCGGGCGGGTAAGCTGAACACCCGGTGCATTACCTTGGATTTCAACACCATCTATCACATAAAGCGGCTCGCTTGCTCCGAAAGAAGTAATACCACGAATGTGTACCGAAACGTTGGCACCAGGCTGGCCGGAGTTCTGAGTGACAGTAACGCCTGAAACCTTACCTTGCAGCAACTGATCGACACTTGGTTGGGGTATATCCTGTATGTCTTTGGAAGTTACCGAGGAGATAGCGCCATTTACGTCGCCTCTTTTTTGTGTACCATAGCCAATCACCACAACATCGGTAAGTTGGGTTGCGCTGGATTCTAACGCTACGTTAATTGTGGTTTTGCCTGCAATTTCTACCTCTTTAACTTTCATACCGATGAAGCTAAAAACAAGGGTTTTTGCATTTGAAGGGACATTTATTGAATAATGCCCGTTAACATCTGTACTAACTGCTATAGCAGTGCCTTTTACACTTACTGTAGCACCGGGCAGGGAAGCCTGGCTATCGTCGGTAACAGTACCTTTGATGGTTGTTATGCCAGCCGCATTCTGTGCTACCGCAGGCAGGGTGCACACAATGAGCGACAAAAACAGCATCGCCATTTGTAGAGTTCTTCTCATAATAAAATAAAGTTTGATAATTGATTGTATCAAAATTATCCGGGATGCCACCTTATTTATAATATTTTTTTACCATTCTCTAATTAAAAATTATCTGCAAGGCTGTTATATCTTGTGTATAGCTTCGAATAGGCCGGTGTAATATTGGTATTATTTTAACATATATTTGTTGAAAATAAACCTCTTTGTTACGTTATTACTTACCCGGCTTGTGATATTATTGCATTTACAGCAAAAAGCAACTCGATTTAGCATTCGGCATTCAAATCCAATTGTCCCAACAAAACTAAAGCCCCTCAAAAAATCTGAAGGGCTTTAGTTTCTTAATTTCTTTATTCACCACCAGCTTCACCTTTAATCGGCATCGCCATCGGTATCCTTACCAGCATATTTCTTTGGGTAAGGCGCCGATCTTTTAATAGAATACCAGATAATGCGGTTCATCAGATCGTCATTGCCACCGTCTATATGATCGAACTCTGGCCGCATCGATTGCCGGGCGTAGTAAAGGCCGCGCCCCTTCAGTTCAGAAAGCTTGGCATTTAACTCGTCTAAAGCTATCTGGTTAGCTTGTACATGGTAAACCGAGAGGTTTGCAGTGCTATTAAAACATTTAAACATTGGCAGGGCGGTAGCGTCGATTGCGTTCATTGGTGGGATACCCAGTATTTGCTCAATGGTGCGCACCATGCAGGTTTGATTATAATTTATATGTACGGTTTGTTTCAGACGACTATAAGCGCTGGCCACAAAGCCGGTTGTACGATAAGCGGACACATGATCCCAACCTGCCTGCGAATCATCCTCGGTAACAAAAACCACCGTATTTTTCCAGAAACGACTTTTGGATAACGCTTCGATAATACGACCAACTGCAAGATCGTTATCTGCCACCTGCGCGCGTGGCGTAGGCGTTCCGGGGCGCATGCCTGCCGTGTGATCATCCGGCAGGGCCATTACCATCAACTGTGGAAGCTGATCGCCTGGCTGTTTTTCGTAATCTTTCAATTCATCAATAAATTCTGTTGCCCTAAGCTGATCAGGAATGTTCAGATCTCCACCGCAGGCAAAGTTCGATGAAAGCATTGTCCGAACGCGCGAAATTGTAGAAGAGTTGGTGAATTTAAATGGCGTTCCGGTTTTATACGCATCGTATATGGAAGCCCAGCTGGTACCCGGCGCATAGTGCGGGGTGCAGGCCTCGCCGTAAATACGTACGCTCTTGCCGTGGTCGGCGGCATTGTTCCAGATAAAGCCGTTCTGGTCATATACAAGAGCATCGTTCTGTACATGCGGATAACTACGGAACCATGCACGTACGTTTTTTTCCACGTAATCAGTCACCATGGCGGCATCGGTCCACTGATGCCCTTCAGCAGAGCATTTGCCCGATGCATAGTAATTGTCGAGCAACAGGAAATCACGGGCGATTTGGTGCTCGTTCGGCGTAACTTTACTGCCAAAGGTGCATAGATCGGCCCTACCGTCTCCCTCTGCCATATCGCCCAGCACCTGATCGTACGTGCGGTTTTCTTTAATGATGTAAAGCACGTGCTTAAATACTGATGGCTCGCCAATACGCTCCGGCACAGGCTGCGGCGCCACATCTTTTCGTGGCATCAGGCGGGCAATTTTAGTACGGAACATTAGGTTTAGCCTTTTAACCTGTTCGGTATAACTTAACAGTTCAGAAGCGCCGGGGACCGGAATGATAGACAATGTAGCCAGTTGATGGTGGGAGTTATACGCTCCGCCCGGAACATCGGGAACATCCTTGCTTGTAGCAATCGACATGCTGCTAACATGTGCGCCTTCGCCTTCAAGATTAGTTACAAACAGGGTGTTGCCATTTTGAGCCAGTCCGCCCGGATAAGCTTCCGTTGGGATAAATCCTTTAACCGTCCCGCTTGCACCATTGAGCTGAATAACAGCTAACGCATTATCCAATCCGTTAGCCACATAAAGGGTGTGCTCATCCGCGCTGAGCAGCAAGGCGTTGGGCGAATCGCCAATCAGGCGCTGTTGATCTGTAAAGAGTGTTACCGGGATGGATCCAAGCTCTTTATTTTGTACAGCGTCTATTACACTAACGTTATCGCTATTACCATTGGCTACGTAAATAAAGTGGCCATCGCGTGTAGCTACTAAGTCGTTAGGATGCAAACCTGTTTTAATTTCTGCAACCGACGCGCCGCTTTTTGCATCAAAAACGCTTACTGTTCCATTATTGATGGCCCCTGTTTTAGGGTCGATAAAACTGCGACCGTAAGGCACACCAGCAGTTTCGGCCTTGCCGCTATCTGCGGCCTGCGTACCGCCCCAATTACTCACATAAGCTTTGCCGTTTACCAGAACAATACCATATGGTGCTACACCAGTAGGCTGCGACCACTGAATATCATGGGTTTTCAGGTTCATTTTCACCAGGCGATTATTGCCGTTCAACACTACGAACAGGTAATTGACGCCATCCTCTTCATCAATAGCCAGTTCATTGGGCAGCGCCAGCGGCGAATCGCCTTCCGGTTTAAAAGAAATGGCATCGTCCAATGTGAGCTTTTTATCGTTCCAAACTGCCTTTAATACATAAGATTGATGACTGTCGCCGTTCGCTGCACTCCAGAAAATGGATGTTTTGCCATCTTCCTTCCACACCTGGATACCTGAGTAAGTGCTCATCAAAGCACGGAATTTTGCATCGGAGGGATATTCCCAACGGGCCAATGTTTTTTTTGCATGTGGATCTATAACAGCAATTCCGTAACGATCTTCTACAGCAAGCAGGTCACTGCCGGGCATTACTTTCACATCCAATGTATGGTTTTCATAGCTCGTGTTGCCATAGCGCACAACTTCGCCAGCTGGTTGTATTATACGATTGTCTGACAACAAAATAGGGGCCTGTGTTTGACGGAGAGTGCTATCGTCATAACTGCTATGCCCGTCGGCAGAATTTTTGGCTGATGTATGCCCGCCTAAAAAATTGTGGCAACCTGTTACAGTTGTTAATAATATAAATGCTAATGAATACGAAAACTTACGTGTACGCATGTGACTAATATTGCATAAACTAATTGACTATTAAACTATTTGCTTACCTTTTCAAAAAGCAATTATAATGATGAATGTTCAACTATACCTAAATAAGAATATGCAAACGTTTGCGTGAATTTATTAGATTAGTATGCCTCCCATTATATTTACCTGAAAATTATTTACCTCACCATACATAAAACCAATTTATAAAAATGAAGAAGTATTCCTTAATTTTATTGCTGATCATTTGTGCAGCGCACACCGCCCGCTCGCAGGAAAAAAAGATTTTTAACGAAACACCTGAACATAAAGCTGAACGCCTGAAATGGTGGACTGATGCACGTTTCGGTATGTTTATTCATTGGGGATTATATTCATTAGCGGCCCGCCACGAATGGGTAAAAATGCATGAAAGGTTGACCAATGCAGAATACCAAAAGTATTTCGACAACTTTAATCCTGATGAATTTGATCCTAAAAAGTGGGCGAAAGAAGCTAAAGCCGCAGGTATGAAGTATGCTGTGCTTACCACCAAGCACCACGAAGGATTCTGTCTGTTCGATTCAAAATATACCGACTATAAAGCAACCAATACCAAGGCACATCGCGACCTGGTTAAGGAATTTGTGGAAGCTTTCCGTGCAGAAGGCATTAAAGTGGGTTTCTATTACTCTTTACTCGACTGGCATTATCCCGACTATACCATTGACGACTGCCACCCGCAACGCCCGGCAGACGACCTGAAAGGGGCCGAAAAAGATGCCGCTTATGCCCGTTTGAATAAAGGCAAGGATATGGCTAAATACCAGCAATACCTGAAAAATCAGATCACCGAACTGCTCACCAATTATGGCAAAATAGATATTCTGTGGCTGGATTGGACATGGGAAAAAGACGACAAATACGGCAAGCACCCGCAAGATTGGGATGCCCTGAACCTTATAAAATTGGTAAGGAAACTGCAACCCCAGATTATTGTAAACAACCGCCTGGGGCTTGACCAGGAAGGCTATTCTGATGGCGGCGATTTTGTGACGCCGGAACAGGTAAAACCTGCTGCACTACTCAAATACAAAGGGAAATACTGGGAAACCTGCCAAACTTTTTCGGGCTCGTGGGGATATTACCGTGATGAGAATACCTGGAAAAACCAACACCAATTACTCGACCTGCTGATTACTTCTGCCGCGAATGGCGGTAACCTTATCCTGAATGTTGGCCCTACTGCCCGCGGCGAGTTTGATTACCGTGCAACCCGCGCTTTAGATAGCCTTGCGTACTGGATGCACGAAAACAAAAAAGCCATTTATGATTGTACTTATCCGCCGGCTGAATATGATATTCCGGAATCGATGGGTGAACGTTTAACCTACAATCCCAATACAAAGAAATTGTATCTGCATCTCATGAATTACCCTACAGACGGACAACTGGTTCTGCCAAACTATAATGGGAAAATAACCTATGCCCAACTGCTGAATGACGATTCAGAGATTCCTTATACGGTGGCAGACAATAGTAAAGACCTGGTACTAAAACTTCCAAAAGTAAAACCGCCTTATGAAGTGCCGGTTATTGAATTTAATGTGAAATAATAGGAACAGACATCCATCAAACAAAAAGCAACGGTCGTAATTCTGGCCGTTGCTTTTTTGTTTGATAAACGAATCGCTTAAATCTCAACTTTTCTTTTTAGCAGGCTTTTTGGCTGCACCAGTCTTGGCTGCGTCTGTCCCAGTTAACTTTTCATCAACAGCGCCGGCGGTTTCTTCAGTAACTACTTCGGTACCAACCGCCGTTTCGGCTTCGGCTATTTTTACTGGTTTAATAGGCACATCAGTAGCTACAATTACAGGCTGTTCCTCGGCCTTAGCTGTTTCAACCTTCACCTTCTTTACGGTTTTGCCAAATTCTGCCAGTACGGTTTCGCCGCCCTTTACCACATCGCCAATAGCAACTTTTATATGGGTGCCCAGCGGCACAAAAATATCTACCCTCGAGCCGAACTTGATAAACCCGAATTGCTCACCCTGTTTTACCTTGTCGCCTTCTTTTACATACCAAACAATGCGGCGGGCCAGCGCACCTGCTATCTGCCTGAACAATACCGGTATACCTGCACTGTTTTCTGTAACGATGGTGGTACGCTCGTTTTCGGTTGACGATTTCGGATGCCATGCTACCAGGTATTTACCCGGATGGTATTTGAAATATTTAATTACACCGGTTATAGGGTTGCGGTTCACATGCACATTCACCGGCGACATAAACACCGATATCTGTATCCTTTTGTCTTTAAAATATTCGGTTTCTTCGGTTTCTTCAATTACTACCACCTTACCATCAGCAGGGCACAGCACATGCGATTCATCTTCCTTGATCTTTCTTTTAGGACTGCGGAAAAATTGCAGGATGATCACAAAAAGCAGGAAAGACAAAATATAGGCAAACCACCTGAGCGGAGCATTCTCCGGCCAGTAAAAGTGTATCACCGCATTTAGTATGGCAATAAACAGAATGGTTAATGCTATGGATGTATATCCCTCTTTATGGATGGTCATGGTTATGATGTTTATATTGGAAAACGCACAATAATTGTGCAAAATTACTAATTTGAAATCAAGTACAGGTACGTATAAACAACCGGAACAGCAATGAACAGCCCGTCGAACCTGTCGAGCAGGCCGCCGTGGCCGGGTAATATGCCGCCCGAATCCTTTACATTTATACTACGCTTGAACATAGACTCCACTAAGTCGCCCATGGTGCCAAATGTGCCAATGATCACCGCCATGATCACCCATTGGTACCAGGGCATTTCAACATAAAAATGACTAATAATTAAGGCAATGCCTGCGCTGATCAATACCCCGCCGATAAATCCCTCCCAGGTTTTCTTGGGCGAATGACGTTCGAACAGTTTATGCTTGCCGAAGTAGCGTCCGCTCAGGTAAGCGCCTGTATCATTGCCCCAAAGCATTATGAGAAATGCCAGCGGATAGTGAAAATTGAAATCGCCGTGCAGGTAAGCAATGGCCTGAAAAAATATAAAAGGCACAATGGTAAGCGTGATACCGATAACAGTGAATGCAATGTTATTGAAAGGGTTTTCGATATTACGGAACAACTCGGTGATAAAAATGCCGCTTAATGTTAAAGGGACGATGAAAAGCAGAGTATACCCCAAGTGATTATGCAGATCTGGCAAGGAATAGTAGTTAGCCCAGGCAATGAGGGTAAAGGCAACGAAAAGTAACACGCCATTAAATAAGCCCATAATAATGTTTGGTTGGGCGGTTTGCTGTTTCACCAGTCCGTAAAACTCGTACAAGCAGAACAAACTTAAAACAAGGTAAAAGGCGCTGAATACATATTGCCCCAACAAATTGGAGGCAACCATCACTATCACAAAAAAGAAACCTGTTATGGCGCGTGTTTTCATATACTTAGCTGGTTCAGAATAAGGAGTTCGATGGCATCGTGAAAGTCTTCCTGGTGCACATAAACCTCCACATTACCAAAACTGTGGTATGACGAATCCTGCTTATTCAGCAAAACCGCCTCTACAGCATGCTGTTTTAGCATCTGCTTCACAATTTCCGACTCATAATAATTGGTTGATTTGTAAACCCTGACCCAGTTTTTTTCCATTTATTGAAGCAATGGCTTTTGTTGTAGCGTCATCCTCCGGTAAACCCAAAACAAAAATAAGATAATTACCGCGCTAATAATATAAGCCAGCGAATTAAATACGTGGTTATCGTCAGGACTCACCCTGGTATGATTAACCTGGTACAGGTAGGTTACCACCACAATGGTACCGTTATTGATAAAATGCGCCCAAACCGATGTCCATATACTACCGCTCCAGGCCACAAAGTAACCAAACATAGCGCCCAGAAGTACACGCGGCAGAAATCCAAAGAAATCCAGATGAAATGCGCTGAAAAATATGGCAGTTACCCATATCGCCACATGAATGTTCTTTGTCCACCGCGCAAAGATGGTTTGGATGCATCCCCTGAATAAAAACTCCTCTACGATGGCGGTCAGCAAGCCAATAAATAACACATCATATATTGCATCCCATACGCCCTTCATGTTCATCATGGCATCCATCAGCTTTTGTTCGGTCTTCTGGTTATCAGCCATCCATTGCAAAAAGTGTGGAACGGGGATCTTTTGATTGATGTTGGACAACAGCTCGATCACCGGGAAAGCGCATAGCATGATTGCAAAAACGATGATCAGCAATTGTGGCGGAAAGCGAAAGTTGGTGCGCAGGTAATTGGCCTTATCGTTCATCACCACATAAGCAAAAAATACCGGCGTTGCTAGTATCGGGAATGTGGTGCCTGCAAACTGAACCACCCATAATGCGCTGGCAAAATGCGGAACGGCAGTATTTACGGTGGTGATAGCCTTCATGGTGTCTATACCGTACAAAGCGAGCACAATGCCCAGCCCTGCAAAGGTGCCAATAATCAGCGCAACAATAAGGATAGCTGCCAATAACAGGAACTGCAGGCCCGGATGCATTGAGCTGCTGCCTGGCTCCATTTCCTTATAAGGTGGAATATTTACAGTGTCGGTCAAAATTTCGTATTTTTGTAGCGAATATACTGTATGAGTGTAAGAATCGGAAATATTGACCTGGGTGAATTCCCGCTGCTGCTGGCACCAATGGAGGATGTAAGCGATCCGCCGTTCCGTTATGTGTGCAAGCAGAACGGGGCCGATATGATGTATACCGAGTTCATCAGCAGTGAAGGCTTGATACGCGATGCCGCCAAAAGCCGTGCAAAGCTGGATATTTTCGAGTACGAACGCCCGATAGGGATACAGATCTTCGGCAGCGATATCGACCACATGCGCGAGGCTACCGAAATTGCCACATTGGCCAATCCGGATTTGATGGATATCAATTATGGCTGCCCTGTAAAAAATGTGGCTTGCCGGGGCGCCGGTGCAAGCCTGTTGCAGGACATTGACAAAATGGTGGCCATGACAAAAGCCGTTGTAAATGCTACCCATCTGCCCGTAACCGTAAAAACACGATTAGGCTGGGACGATAATACTAAAAACGTATACGAAGTTGCCGAGCGTTTACAGGATGTAGGCATTAAAGCACTGACCATACATGGCCGTACCCGCTCGCAGATGTACAAAGGCGTTGCCGACTGGACATTGATCCGCGAGATTAAACGAAATCCGCGTATTAAAATACCCATTTTCGGTAACGGCGACATCGATTCGCCCGAAAAAGCAGCCAACTGGCGCCTTGAATATGGGGTTGATGGCATGATGATCGGTCGCGCGGCGATCGGTTATCCATGGATTTTCCGCGAGATCAAACATTTTTTTGCCACTGGCGAACACCTGGAAAAACCAACCATCAGCGAAAGAATTGATGCCTGCCGTACACATCTGATAAAATCGATAGAGTGGAAAGGCGAAAAAACAGGCATTTTTGAGATGCGCAGGCACTATTCCAACTATTTTAAAGGGCTCGACCATTTTAAAGAATACCGCATGAGGCTGGTCACCGCGCCAACGCTTAACGAACTGAATAATATACTGGCGGAAATAAATGAAAATTATAACGCTGTAATGGCGTAGATTTTGCAGGCATATTTTATATTTGATTTCAACTTAACTGTCTCATGGTAACTACAATTACTGACGGTGTTAAAGTTTCGGTAGAAACTATTTACCAGCCTGAATATTCTAATCCGGCAAATGACCATTTTATGTTTGCCTACCGCGTTATAATTGAAAATATGACTGACTATGCCGTGCAGTTGCTCAGCCGTCACTGGTATATCTTCGACTCGAACGGCGCCAAGCGTGAAGTAGAGGGCGAAGGTGTAGTGGGTCAGCAACCACTGATAGAACCGGGCCATTCGCACGAATACGTATCCGGCTGCAACCTCAAAACCGATATGGGCAGCATGAAAGGCGAATACCACATGGTACGGCTGATGGATAATTTCCAGTTTGACGTACAAATACCGGAGTTTTATTTAATTACGCCGTACAGGATGAATTGAGGTTAAGCAGCCCCGAGCGCTTACCACTCCTGTTCCAAAGGGGCTTCTTTCAGAATGATATAGCGAGGAAATATTCATAATAAAACAGCCCATGTCGTTAAACGCATGGGCTGTTTTATTTTTTATAATACTTTAGTTCCGTCTGTTGAAAAGAAAAGAAGCATAATACAATAAAGTAGCCAATGCGCTCAAGGCGGCAACCACGTAGGTCATGGCGGCCCACCACAGGGCATCTTTTGCTTCTTCATGTTCCTGGCCGGTTTGCATCACGCTATAGTTATTGTTAAGCCACGCCAATGCCCTACGACTGGCATCGAACTCAACCGGTAACGTAATAAAGCTAAAAGCTGTTACTAAAGCTAAAGCTGCTACGCCAATTGCCAATACCAATGGGTTATGGGTAAAAAATAACAGCATTACGCCGATAAATAAAGTCCACTGTGTAAGGGTTGACGCCACGTTGATCACCGGTACCATTGCCGTGCGCAGGCCAAGCCATGCATAAGCCTTTGCGTGCTGTTCGGCGTGCCCGCACTCATGGGCGGCAACAGCAGCAGCGGCGACACTACGGCTGTAAAACACATCCGGACTGAGGTTTACCGTCCTGGTTTCGGGATTATAGTGATCGGTCAGCTGGCCTTCAACCGATATCACCTGAACATCGTAAATGCCATTTTCGTGCAGCATACGCTCCGCTACTTCTTGCCCGGAAAGGCCTGAGCTCAGCGGCATCTGCGCATATTCATTGAATTTGCTTTTAAACCGCCATTGCACAATAAAGCTCACTATAGCGATCAGGATCATCAGCAACCATGCCGAGCCTGTATTAATATATGCTGTGATGAATGTTAAGTCTTCCATGATTAAATCTTATGATTTAAGTATTTCAAAAAGTATTCCGAACAGGGGCATGAAACCGCCGATTGTTGTATTTTTGAATATATAATTACCGCTTGGAAGCATCATTTTCATATTGGGAGCGCACTGCGTTTACCGACAATGCCGATGTAATCATCATAGGCAGCGGGCTGGTTGGCCTGAGTGCTGCGCTGCAACTCAAAACCCGGGAACCAGCGTTAAAAGTCCTGGTACTGGAACGCGGCTTTCTGCCCACCGGTGCCAGCACCAAAAATGCCGGATTTGCCTGTTTTGGCACTGTTTCAGAACAAATGGAGAACCTGAAGCGCTCATCCGAAGACGAAGTTGCACGTTTGGTGAGCTACAAATGGCGCGGCCTGCAGCGTTTGCGGCAAAACCTCGGCGATGCCAATATCGCCTTTTACCAATATGGCGGTTCCGAGCTGTTTCTGGATAATGAAACTCATCATGCTCAAGAATGCATTGATAACATCCCTTACCTTAACAAATTACTGAAAGAAGCTATCGGCGCGACTGACATTTATGCAGTCGCTGATGATAAAATTGTCACATTTGGTTTTGACAGGGTTAAGCACCTCATCTATAACCCTTACGAAGGGCAGATCGACACCGGCAAAATGATGCGCGCCCTGCTGCAAAAAGTTTGCAGCCTTGATGTTGCGGTTTTAAACTCCTGCCCGGTAACCAAAATAGAGCATTACGAAAAACATATCTATCTGCATACATCACATGGCATCTTCAAAACGGCAAAAATGATACTGGCAACCAACGCGTTTGCCAATCAGCTTTTCCCGGAACTGAAAGTAATACCTGGCAGAGGGCAGGTAATGGTTACCAGGCCCATTCCCGGCTTAAAGCTGCAGGGCACCTATCATTTTAACGAAGGGTACTATTATTTCAGGAATATTAATGGCCGCGTGCTGTTTGGCGGGGGTCGTAACCTTGATTTTGAGACCGAGGCCACCTGGGAGTTCGGGCATACCAATATTGTTAAACAGCATCTGATCACTTACCTTAACGACGTGATCCTTCCAGGCCAACATGCAAAGATCGACTACTGGTGGAGCGGCATCATGGGTTTTGGCGAGGACCTGACACCAATAGTAAAACAGATAGGCCCTGGCGCTTATTGCGCTGTGCGCTGCAATGGAATGGGCATAGCCATGGGTAGTTTGGTAGGCGAGGAGGTTGCTGAACTGGCATTGAGATCTTAAGGCTATTTATTTTTATTGAAATCAATCGCGTTTTCATCAGTCCGGGTCTCATCACCTATAGTTCTACTGCTCGCAAATACTACTTCATAACAATCGTATACGTCTGTGTCTCTCACCATAGGTAGTATTCTTTTTAATAATTTTTGTGCAAGTGGAATGTCAGATTGATAATCCTGCGGAATGTTCTGTCCATTGGTAAGCCTTATAATCAGCTTATCATAATTTCCACTTGTCCCAAATGTTTTTTTGGCCGACAGATCAACGCTTTCAAAACCATATTCCTGAATACTTTCAGCAATCGCTTCTGTCCTAACCTTAAGTTCGGGTGTATAGTCGCTGCTATAATTGCAACTGTTCAGCATTACAACAGAAGCCACGGATATTGCAACAAGAAAAATAGGTTTAAAGGTTTTCATGTTTTTGATTTGATCAGCTAAAGATATCATAATTTGATATCATGGCGTTATATTAGCCTTTCAATTCAAATACCTATGGCACAAGAACTGAAACGCTGCGCATGGCCAGGCAACGACCCGCTATACATGCAATACCATGACGAAGAATGGGGCAAAACCACGCATGAGGATAAAAAGCTGTTCGAGTTTTTGATACTGGAGTCGGCGCAGGCGGGTTTAAGCTGGATCACCATCCTGCGCAGGCGCGAAAATTACCGCAAGGCATTTGCCGATTTTGATGTGCAAAAAGTTGCCGCCTTTAATGAAAAAGACGTAGAGCGTTTACTGAACGACGAAGGGATCATCCGCAATAAACTAAAGATCAAATCAGCCATCAACAATGCCAAACTCTTTATTGCAATACAAAAAGAGTTCGGTTCTTTTGATAAATATATGTACAGCTTTATGCCCGATGGCGAACCTATTACCAATTCTACGGGCATTATCCCAGCAAGTACACCTATTTCTGATGCTATTAGTAAGGACATGAAAAAGCGCGGTTTTACTTTCTTCGGCAGTACTATCTGCTATGCGCACATGCAGGCTACAGGGATGGTGAATGATCATTTGCCGGATTGTTCTTTTAAGTAATTGTCTGGACTCGAATTACAAGAATTATCGAAATTTATCGAATAGGTCAAAATTCTGTTGATTCTATTAATTCTAAAAATTCGAGTTCAGACATCTCGCGTTAGGGATTGCAGCGGATACCGGCCTCGTGGCTAAGGCCTGTGCAGTATGAGCGGAAAGCCCGGCCCGCGGGGTAACGCCCAATTTTGCCAATAATCGCATTAACCAATCTAATTAATTTCACCATAGCCTTTTCCGTATCTTTGCCTACTTTTAATTTTATAAACTATTACCACCGGTCAAAGGGAAACCTGTGAAATCACTCACAAAACCAGTGTAATTATAATAAACGATGAAGAAACTATTTCTGCTGGATGGCATGGCGCTTATTTACCGCGCACATTTCGCTTTAAGTAAAACCCCGCGCTTTACTTCGGGCGGGCTGAATACTTCTGCCGTTATGGGCTTTACCAATACATTGCTGGATGTGATCCGCAAGGAAAAACCCACTCACATGGCCGTTGTGTTTGATACCGACGCGCCAACAGAACGTCATACCGAATTCGAGGCCTACAAAGCACACCGCGAAGCAATGCCGGAAGACTTATCGAAGGCCATCCCATATATCTACAGGGTGATTTTGGGGTTTAATATCCCGCTCATCACTTCTGACGGTTATGAAGCCGACGATATCATTGGCACCCTCGCCAAAAAAGCCGAAAAACAAGGCTACGAGGTGTATTGTATGACGCCGGATAAGGATTTTGCGCAGCTGGTATCGCCAAACATCAAGATATATAAACCTGCCCGCATGGGTAACGATATGGAGATATTGGGCGTGAAAGAAGTTTGCGCCAAATGGGAGATAGAACATGTAGAACAGGTGATAGACATATTGGGCCTATGGGGCGATGCGGTCGACGGCATTCCGGGCATTCCGGGAGTAGGCGAGAAAACTGCCAAAACGCTTATCAAGCAATATGGCTCGATGGAAAACATTTTCGAGCACACCCATGAATTGAAAGGCAAACTGAAGGAAAATATGGAGCAGTTCAGAGAACAGGGACTTATGTCAAAGCGCCTGGCTACCATTAACCTGAACGTTCCGGTTGAATTGGATGAGGCTGGATTGGAAATGTGTTCGCCAAGTAAAGACCTGCTTGAACCCCTGTTTGCCGAATTGGAATTCCGAACACTGGGCAAGCGTGTTTTTGGCGACGACTTTAGTGTGACGGAGATGAAGGCTGTCTCCATTCAAACCGATCTTTTCGGCAACCCTGTCGCGACTGGCCGTACCACCATGACGGTTGATATTACCGACATTGCCGAACCTGAGGCAACATCTGCGGGGAAAAACATTGATAATGTTCCGCATGAATACCACCTGGCTGATACCGCTGAAACCCGCGCGAAACTCATTAATGCCCTCAAACAACAAAGCAGCTTTTGTTTTGACACCGAAACCACCGGCACCGACGCCAATTTCTGCGAACTGGTAGGTTTGTCGTTTTCTATAAAAGCAAACGAGGGTTGGTATGTACCGATCCCGGCCGATCAAACTGAAGCCCAAAAAATCGTTACCGAATTTAAGGAAGTGATGGAAGATGCTTCAATCTCCAAGATCGGGCAGAACCTGAAATTTGATATCCTGATGCTGAAATGGTATGGCGTGCAGGTAAAAGGCAGCCTGTTTGATACCATGATGGCGCACTATATCCTCGATCCGGATACACGGCACGGTATGGATGTGCTGTCTGAAAATTATCTGGGCTATAAACCGGTCTCCATTACCACGCTCATCGGGCCAAAAGGTAAAAACCAGGGAAATATGCGCGATGTGGAGATTGAAAAAATAAAAGACTACGCCGCCGAAGATGCCGACATTACCCTGCAACTAAAAGAAGTTTTTGAACCTAAGCTGAAACAGGTAGAGGCTGAAAAACTAATCCATGAGATAGAGCATCCGCTCATTTACGTGCTGGCCGACATGGAATATGAAGGCGTTCGCATAGATGATAGAACGCTAAGCGATTTCTCAAAAGAGCTGGAAGTGGATATTGCCAAGCTGGAAAAAACCGTTTACGAAAAGGCCGGAGTACGCTTCAATATCGCTTCGCCAAAGCAACTGGGCGAGGTGTTGTTTGAAAAACTAATGCTTGACCCAAAGGCGAAAAAGACTAAAACCGGCCAGTACCAAACCGGCGAGGATGTGCTGCTATCGCTGGCTGCCAAAAGCGATATTGTGCGCGATATACTGGACTACCGCCAGCTGCAAAAGCTAAAATCAACCTACGTAGATGCGCTGCCGCAGATGGTGAACAGCAAAACCGGCCGTGTGCATACTTCTTACAACCAGGCTATTGCTGCAACCGGCCGTTTAAGCTCTACCAACCCTAACCTGCAAAATATACCGATCCGTACCGAACGCGGACGCGAGGTGCGCAAGGCCTTTATACCGCGGGATGATAATCATACCATCATATCGGCGGATTATTCGCAAATAGAGCTGCGTATTATTGCCGAGATCAGCAAGGATGCCAATATGATGGAAGCATTCACCAATAACCTCGATATCCACACGGCTACCGCCGCTAAGGTTTATGGCCTGCCGCTCGACCAGGTAGATAGCACCCAGCGTCGCAATGCCAAAGCGGTAAATTTTGGTATTATCTACGGGCAATCAGCTTTTGGCTTGTCGCAAAACCTTGGTATTCCGCGCAAGGAGGCTGCCGAGATCATCGAAAACTACTTTGCTCAATATCCGGGCATTAAGCAATACATGAGCGATACTATGAACTTCGCCCGCGAAAACGGCTATGTATGTACGCTGATGGGGCGCCGCCGTTACCTGCGCGATATCAATTCGGCCAATGCCACCGTGCGCGGCTTTGCTGAGCGAAATGCCATTAACGCGCCGATACAAGGTTCGGCGGCAGACATGATCAAGATCGCCATGATCAATATCCACAAGGAGCTTTGCGCCCAAAACCTCCGCTCACGCATGACCATGCAGGTACATGACGAGTTGATTTTTGATGTGCCTAACGATGAAATTGAAGTTATAAAACCAATCATCACCGAAAACATGAAGAATGCCATTAAAACCACAGTGCCGATAATGGTGGAAATAGGTGTAGGAGCGAATTGGTTGGAAGCGCATTAAAAAACGATGCCATTGCGAGCGGATATGGGTTAGCCTGAGCAGCGAAGCAACTTCGTAGCTTTCAAATTACAAGTCGATGAGGTTGCTTCGTCATCCTTTCGCACAGCGCCTGCGCTATTCCTCGCAATGATATAGTTTTTAATATATACCAAAACATTTGCTTCTTATTCCCCCACAACACTTTATCAATCCCTCAATAAAACAACGAATCCAAGCGCCATTTTTGACGAAATAGCATTTAATGTGCTATTAATTACTAAATTGACAACCAATAGCTATGTTCCGTTTTTCCTGTAAATGTTGCAATCATCTATACTAAATATTGCTAACATTTTTACGATTATCCGCTTAAATTTTAAAAACTATATTAATTGTTACAGGTTTCTCTTTTGGCAATCTTTGCTTAAATTGACAGCACATTATACTGAATGAGAATCTATCACTTAAGTGCCGAATGTTATCCCATTGCCAAAGTTGGCGGGTTAGCGGATGTTGTTGGCGCATTGCCAAAATATCAGAACAAAGCGGGCATGAACGCTGCCGTCGTTCTGCCGTTTTATAACCGGAAATTTGTTAAGGAAAATGTTTTTGACGTAGTATTCCAGGCAGCAACGCTGCTGGGCAATAAGCGCTATTATTTTGAAGTATTAAAGGAACAAACCGATAAGCTTGGCTTTGAGCTTTACCTCATTAAAATACCCGGACTGCTCGACCGCGATGAGGTATATATGTATCCTGATGAACGCGAGCAATTTGTTGCGTTCCAACTGGCATTTTTGGATTGGATCAGCTATTCACAGCAAACGCCGGATATTATTCATTGTCACGACCATCATGTGGGGTTAATTCCTTTCCTGATGTATCATTCCAGGTTATACACCAGGCTGTCAGATATTGCTACAGTATTTACCATACATAATGGACAATATCATGGCGTTTTAAGCTGGGATAAGTTTAGTTATCTTCCTGAAGTGGATATGCGGCAGGTAGGGCTTATTGATTGGGCCGGAGTGATCAATCCATTGGCGGCCGCCGTTAAATGTTGCTGGCGCTATACTACCGTTTCGCCAAGTTATTTACAGGAGCTTTCCTATAATTCTAACGGGCTTGAATATTTGTTTCATTTAGAACGATCAAAAGGATCGGGTATCATCAATGGCATCGACACAGAGGTATGGAATCCAAAAACCGACCCGATGATCCCACATAAATACACGGCTGCAAAGCCAGAAGAAGGAAAAGCGAAAAACAAGGCCAAAATATGTAAAAAGTTCGACCTTGATGTTGAGAAACCTTTGATATCCTTCATCGGCCGGCTGGTACTGGAAAAAGGTGCAGATATGATTGCCAGTGCCATAAGACGCTGTATGCATGAACATCCGAACCAATTCAGCTTTTTGATGCTGGGCACCGGCGAGCCATGGATAGAACAGCAACTGGCGGAACTCAAAAACCAATTCCCTGGTTTATGCAACGCTTTTGTGGGATACGACGAAAGCCTGTCGCACCTCATATATGCCGGCTCAGATTTCCTGCTGATGCCATCGCGGGTTGAGCCTTGCGGGCTTAACCAGCTGTACTCGCTACGTTATGGCACAGTGCCTATTGTTCGCAGTACGGGGGGGTTGAAGGATACCGTAATAGATTTTGGCGAGGAAGGCGGCTACGGCATACGCTTCGACAATATTTCTGTTGACGATATCAGCTATTCCATCGGCAGGGCGCTTGTTTTGTACCATAACAAACCGCATCTGCAATTATTACGCAAACGCATGATGGCCCTCGATTTTTCGTGGGATAGATCGGCCAAAGAATATATTACCCTTTATGAAAGCTTAAAAACTACGTTATGACATCAAAAGTAATCTGCATCGTGCTTGGCGGCGGCCAGGGAAGCCGCCTGTCACCTCTCACGGCAACACGCTCTAAACCTGCTGTACCTATTGCCGGTAAATACCGCCTGGTTGACATTCCTATCTCAAACTGTCTGCACTCGGGTATTACACGTATATATGTTTTAACGCAGTTTAACTCGGCTTCGCTTAATAAGCATATTAAAAACACCTACCATTTCAGCAATTTCAGCGAGGCATTTGTTGATATATTGGCTGCTGAGCAAACACCTACCAGCGGTTCGTGGTTCCAGGGCACTGCCGATGCGGTTAGGCAAAGCTTACATCACCTGGCGGTGCATGAGTTTGATTACGTACTTATCCTCTCAGGCGACCAACTGTACCAGATGGATTTTGAGCACATGATTGACAATCATATAAAATCAAATGCCGAGATCTCCATTGCTACTATCCCTGTACATGCCAATGACGTGCCCGGGTTTGGCATACTAAAAACTGACCACGATGGTAACATTACGTCGTTTGTGGAAAAACCCAAAACTAATTTCGAAAGCTGGGCATCTGATGTAAGTGAAGAAATGGCGACCCAAGGCCGTTTCTACCTGGCATCTATGGGTATTTATATCTTTAACCGCTCGTTATTGTATGAATTGCTGCAGGGTAACGAACACACCGATTTTGGCAAAGAGATCATTCCTGAATCTATAGGTAACCACCGTGTAGTAAGTTACCAATACGAGGGTTACTGGACCGATATAGGTACTATTCCTTCTTTCTTTGAGGCTAATCTTGGCCTTACAGATGAGATCCCGCAGTTTAACCTGTTCGACAAGAACTATATTTTTACCCGTGCGCGCATGTTACCGCCTTCTAAAATGTCGGGAACGCAGGTCGAGGCCTCGATCATTGCCGATGGTTGTATCATCAATGCCAGCCGGTTAAAACGCGCTATTATAGGCATACGCACGCGCATAGGCTTTGATACCATAATTGAAAATACCTACGTAATGGGTAGCGACAATTACCAGACACTTGAGCAGATAGAAGAATCCAAGTTGAGCAATTCGCCTATTATGGGCATCGGCGACAGGTGTGTGATAAAAAATGCCATTATTGATAAAAATACCTATATCGGCAACGATGTAAAGATCAATTGCGGAGATAAGCTGCCCGACGGCGATTTCGGAACACATACAGTGAAAGATGGCATTGTTGTGGTTAAAAAACGCGCTATTATCCCTAACGGAACGGTTATATAAACTGATAGTTAAAACAACATCGTGGTGCAAGGCGTTTTACTTATTATTAAGTAAACAGAAAACCATGAAAAAACTATTTTTTATGATCGCCCTGGGAACAATCTCATTCGGTACCGTTATGGCGGCTGTGCCGGTTACCCATAAATCAACCGCTAAAACCGATACGGTTGTTAGGAAAAAGGTTAAAAAACGCAAGAACGGAACAATGCGGGTTAAGATAAAGAAAGACAGCGTTTAGCTATAAATAAAAAGACCGGTAGTTTTACCGGTCTTTTTTGCTTGCTATAGGTTGATACTCTCACCAACAGATGGAAGCTTAAGGTTAAGCCCCGCCTTTGCAAATTTCTCAGCTACTTCTTCTTTGTTGATCCTGATCACAGGAAAGCTGTCGTAGTGTACGCCAATCACATTTTTACAGTTAATAAAACTACAAGCCTTTATGGCATCGTCGGCACCCATGGTATAGTTATCGCCAATAGGTAATATGACCCAGTCAAGGTTTTCGTCAGCCAGCAATTTCATATCGTAGGTAAGTGCGGTATCGCCGGCAAAGTATATTTTTTTACCGTCCACATGCAGTAAAAAGCCTGCGGGATTGCCTCCG
>JBQCIS010000112.1:0-6850 GCA_051953515.1 Mucilaginibacter sp. | reverse complement strand
AAAAAAGCGATGAGATATCCCATCGCTTTTTTATTTGAGATATTTTCTAATCTCTCCGAAGGAGTCCTTCCGACTAATCTCTAATTCGTAACCTGGTTATCGGCTTGGTGCAGTGTACCATTTTTGTACCCTTATACTGGTTTCAGTCTGTGACTGAAACTAATGGATAACGTCAGTTTAAAACTGACGCGATCAAAAGGCTTCAGTTATAAACTGAAGCCAGTATAATTAAAAACAAAAAATAGCGATGGATTTGAAACCCATCGCTGTTTTTATTTGAGATATTTTTCTCCTAATCTCTGATTTCCAACCTTTCCGAAGGAGTCCTTCGGACTAATCTCTAATTCGTCACCGGGTTATCGGCCTGGTGCAGCGTACCATTTTTGTATAGCACGGGGTTAACCTGTTTTGGGTCGCCCTGGTAAACCCATACAATGTTGCCTACGTATTTGGTAAAGGCGTTGTTGATATCCTGTACGGTTAGCTTTTTAACGTTGTCGATGAGGTTGATGGAGCGCTTCCAATCCCCGTGCAATACTTCGTTCGCCGCGATTGATGACGCCTGTGCAGCGTTGGTTTCGTTTTTATAGTAAAACCCTACCAGGAAGGTTTGCTTCATATTAGCCAGTTCGCTTTCATTAAAACCAAACTTTTTGGTGCTGTCAACCAGTTTGTCAAATACCGCTATATAGTCATTCGGTTTGGTGGTTGAAACGCGGAATTTGGCAGTAGAGGTTGCACCCTGACTAAAGAATACCTGCGGCGCATAAGAAAGGCCGTTTTTGGTGCGCACGTCAAGGAAGTGCCTGTTATAGAAAATGCTGAACGCGATCTGGAAAGCATAAAAATCGGGAGCGTTCAGTTCCGGGCCGCTGGTTACACCCTCTATGTAATTGGTAGCCAACTGGCGGGGTTCTGCATTGAATGAGTTCTGGTAAACCCTGAAGAAATCAGTTTTAAACTGGAACGGCGTGCCTTTTTTTATGTTGGCCAGCATACCTTTCACTTTCGCTTCAATTTCGGCCTGCGGCAGATCAGCAACCACTACAATGAACATACGTGAGCGGGTAAGGATTGAATTATAGTAATCCTTCACTTGCTGAGCAGTGAGCTTGCCGATCACATCGGCGGTGCCCTGTGGCAGTTCTGAATAACTGCGGCCCTTGAACGCGATGTCGTTAGCCATTTTGTCTATCGCAAAATCAGGCTGCGAGTCCATCGCTTTCAGGTTGGTGAGTGCGTCACGTTTTATGCGGTGAAACTCGGTAGTATCAAATTTCGGCTGGGTGATTGCTTCGGCATACAAAGGCCAAACCGTGTCGAAATCGTTTTTTATACAGTTCATCCTGATCACTGAATAATCCTTACCGGCGAAGCCGTAAACCGCGGCGTCAACTTTGTCCAGGGCATCTTTAAAGCTATTTTTATCATGCTTCATTGTACCACACTCTGTTAAACCGGTCATGGCCAAAGCCTCGATACCCTGCTTATCCGGACCATAATTCTGTACGCCGCCGCGTATAATGGTTTGTATTTCTACAATATCGTTGCCGCTTGGCTGTACAATCACCTGCACGCCGTCAACCGTGGTCTCGTACGGCTTTTGCTGCGCGAGGGCGGGTTTTATATTTACTAATGCCGCTACTGCAAGCAGGCCAATTATATATTTTTTCATCGTGGTAAGATTTTTAATTATTTAGCTACGAAAAATGAATTTGCGTTAACTGTTTTGTTCAGATCAGGGCTAATGATCATACCGGCAACGTACGGTTTGTTGATGACGTAAGTTTCCAGGTAACGCTTAATATCATCGCGGGTCACTTTCTGATAGTTGTCGATATTATCAGTATAATAATTGAGCGTAGAACTGCACCACGCATAGCTTACCTGGCTTGGCAGCGATGATGGTTTCTCCTTGGCGCGCAGGTCATCACGCAGTAATATGGCTTTAGCAGCGGCCAGTTCTGCATCGGTATAATAATCGGCGTTATCCCACATGCTTATCTGGTGCATCAGTTCGTTATAGCATTCTTTTATCTTATCAGGGTTAGGCACCACAAATATGCTGATCGGGCCGGTATAGCGCTCCGTCTGATAACTTACGTTAACACTGCTTGCCAGGCCTGTATTTACCAATGCCTGCTGCAATTTTGATGAGTTGAGGCCTGTAATGGTTGAGAATACATCAGCGGCAACCGTTGCAGCTGAATCGGTACCGGTTGAAGGGCCATGCCATGCCAGGTTAATAAATGGCGTTTGGGCGATAGGCATTTCTTTTACGAAATAAATGTCCTTGGTAAGCGGCTTAAACGGAGGGATAGGATATTTCTCTATCGGGTCGTAACCACTGCTCTCCCAGTCGCCGAAGATTTTTTCCGCTAATGCGAAGGCTTCTTCGTGCTTTACATCACCGCAAATGGTAAGCAAGCTATTGTTCGGATAGTAGTATTTGTTTTTAATTACCATCATCTTTTCAGGTGTGGCAGTGTTGATGATCTCATGTATACCTATGGGGTTTTTACGGGTATAAAGGTCGCCCCACATAGCCTTGTTCATGGCATAATAAAGTTGCGTACCCGGACTGCTTTCGCCGCGCTGAAACTCGCCATCAACCACCACGCGTTCTTTTTTCATATCTTCTATGCGATAGATGGGGAAGCGGATAGCAGCATTCAAAAACTTCAGGCCGCCCTGCAAGCTATCGCGGTCGAAAGTAAAGAAGTAGTTTACGCGTTCGTCTCCGGTGGTGCCGTTCCATATAGCGCCGAGCTCCTGTGTGCGTTTCAGGAAAACTTCCTGTGTTGGATAATCTTTGTTGGCCTTAAAGAACATGTGCTCAAAAAGGTGCGACAGGCCATTATAAACCGAATCTTCGGTAAATGCACCGTTTTTAACGGCAATTTCAACAGTAGCGAGGGGAACTTTACTATTTTCAATAACCAATACCTGTAATCCGTTCGGAAGCTTTTTCCAGTAATAGCCTGGCGGCAGCCGCAGCTGCGCAAATGAGCTTATTGCAATAAATAATAATGCAAAAGTCAGGCTTAGTGCCTTGAAATGTTTGGAGGTCATAAGTGATAATTTTATTAAGTTCTATAAAGATATGCTATTTAACATGAAGTGCTGAACGTTTTACAGATTTAAAGCCCACAAAGTACTAAGACACCACTTTTTATAATTTGTTACTGCTTCGCCCCAATTTAACTTATCATTAATATTCACCTTTCATTAAACCTATTTTACGAAGACTATACCCCGCTTATACACCCTGAATTTACAGCGAACAACAAGTTTTTGCTAACCTATTGTATTAATACTATGCTCCATGCATTGCACAATGTAACAACAGCGAAGCTGTGCCTGATTATTACCGTCCGCGTGCGGTACGCGTGCCTTATGTGGTATTAGGCCTATAAATAAAAAAACCCCGCAATGCGGGGTTTTTTTATTTAACTAACATTTTGCGCTTAGGCGTAAGTTACATCCAGTGTAATAGGCACGTTCAACGCTTTTGATACGATACAATTCTTTTTTGCACCTTCAGCTATTTCGCGGAATTTCGCATCATCCACACCATCAATTTTCGAAGCGGTAAGCGCCAGATGAATACCCGTGATGACAAGGTTCTGCATATCCAGGTCCAGAACCGCTTCGGTGCTCAGGTCGTTAGCAGTAAAGCCTGCCTGTGCCAGCGTAGCACTAACGGCCATAGTAAAGCAACCGGCATGAGCAGCAGCTATCAGTTCTTCGGGGTTGGTGCCCACACCTTCTGCAAAGCGGGTTTTAAATGAGTATTGTGTATTGTTGAGGATAGTGCTCTGGGTTGAAATTTCGCCCTTGCCATCCATCAGATTACCGTTCCAGTGTGCTTTTGCTGTACGTTTCATAAGTTTTCGTTTTTTTGGTTTTAGTGTGATGTAAAATTAGTGTTTTGTTATTCAAATCCACAAAAGCTGTTTCCTAACCTTTTTGAAAAACAAGTGTGAAAGATTTAAACCACCGGGAACATGGGGATTGAATAAGTGCTCAGTGTATTTATTCAGTTTAATGCCATTTTCCGCGCTCATATTGCACGGGCCATTTTACTTCGTGGCCTAACTGGTGCGCCGCCCGCAACGGAAAATACGGGTCGCGCAGCAATTCGCGGGCAATGAACACCATATCGGCATGGCCGGTTTGGATAATACTATCGGCTTGCAATGGTTCAGTTATAATGCCTACTGCGCCGGTCATGATACCGCTTTTACGCACCGCTTCGGCAAACGGCACCTGGTAACCGGGACCAACCGGTATTTTTGCCGTAGCTACATTACCGCCTGATGAGCAATCGATCAGGTCGATGCCGTATTGTTTAACGATATTGGCCAGCGCTACAGAATCCGCAATCGTCCAGCCGCCCTCCGTCCAGTCGGATGCAGAAACTCTAAGGAACAGCGGATAATCCTCCGGCCAAACTTCCTTTACAGTTTCTATGATCTCCAGCAATAAACGGATGCGGTTTTCAAACGACCCGCCATATTCGTCGGTACGATGGTTACTCAGCGGCGAAAGAAACTCGTGGATAAGATAACCATGTGCGCCATGCAATTCTATCACCTTAAACCCTGCTTTTAAGGCCCTTGCAGCAGCGGCTTTAAAATTAGCTTTAACTTTCTCTATCCCGGCTATATCCAGTTCAACCGGGGGGTGTTCGTTCCCGGTAAAAGCTACGGCGCTTGGCGCTACGGTTTGCCAGCCACCCGGCTGGCCCGGCAATATCTGCGCACCGCCTTCCCAGGGCAATTGATGGCTGCCCTTGCGGCCGGCATGTGCCAGTTGTATGCCGGCAACAGCGCCATGCGCATGTATAAAACCGGTTATATGTTTTAGTTTGTCAATGTGTTCGTCTTTATAAATGCCCAGGTCGCCATTGCTGATACGGCCTTCGGGCGATACGGCTGTGGCTTCGGTAATTACCAGCGCAGCGCCGCCAACCGCCCTGCTGCCCAGATGCACCAGGTGCCAGTCGTTCGCAAAACCATCGCCTTCGCTGCTGTACTCGCACATGGGCGATACGGCAATGCGGTTTTTCAGTTCGATACTTTTTATTTTCAGAGGTGAGAACAAATTTGCCATGTAGTTTATTTTTTACAAATATGGAAAGCAGCCTTCACTCTAATCTCACCGCTTTGTAAAATACAATTTACAATGCAAAACCCGCTATAAATGTTTAAACACATAGCTTTGCCCCTTTAAAAATAACCATGGAAAACAAAGAAAACTTCATAGACCTGGCCATTGCCGATGGTACCGAAATGGCTGCTTACACATCATTCCCCCGCACAGAAGGGGTTACGCCTGCTATTATACTGCTGCAGGAAGCTTTTGGGGTAAACGGGCACATGCGCAAGGTTGCTGATAAATTTGCAGCCGATGGCTACACCGTTATCACGCCGGAATTGTTCCACCGTACCGCTCCTAAATACTGGGAAGGTAACTACAGCGACTTCCCCTCGGTTATGCCGCATTATTCGGCACTGACCAATGATGGCCTTACCGCCGATCTGCAAGCCTGCTACCAATGGCTCGCGCAACAGGGCAATGTAGATAAAAGCCGCATTTTTAGTATCGGTTACTGCCTGGGCGGACGTGTTTCATTCCTGGCAAACGCCGTGCTGCCGTTAAAAGCCGGTGTATCCTACTACGACGGCGGCACCGACCAGATAGCCGACAGAGCGAAAGACCTGCATGGTCGTCACCTGTTTTTCTGGGGCGGCCTGGACAAGCATATTAAAGACGAAAACATTAAAACCGTTACCGATGCGCTGGATGCCGCCGGCAAGGATTATATCAATGTAAAAATATCCTTCGCCGATCATGCCTTCAGCTGCGACGACCGCCCGAACTACAACAAAACCGCTGCCGACGACGCGCTGGCACTTACACTCGCCTTTTTAAAGAATAGTTGATACGATTCTAAAATGTGTCATTCCGACGAACCGGGGTGGATTGAGCGAGATGGGATGAGGAGAAATTTTTTGCGCCATACATAACGGATATACTGCATCCAAAAGATTTCTCCTCACACCACCCAAAGCCCCAAGCATGTTCGTAGAAATGACATGTTTTTTAAGGTAATTCCCCATAGAGGATTGGCTTCTTTCTTGTTATTTTCAAACTATTCGCTATTTTCAGCGACAATTATTAACCAAAATGGCTGAATATGACATCGAATA
Source organism: Mucilaginibacter sp. (assembly GCA_051953515.1). GTDB lineage: Bacteria > Bacteroidota > Bacteroidia > Sphingobacteriales > Sphingobacteriaceae > Mucilaginibacter. The sequence goes on along the minus strand of JBQCIS010000112.1, from coordinate 635 downwards.
CCACCCTAATCATATTAAGCGGACTGGTTATTTTTTCCTATCTGTTTGATCTTATTGGCAGCAGGATCAAGGTACCATCGGTAATCCTGCTCATGTGTTTGGGTATTGGCATCAGGCAGGTACTTGATTATATTGGGTTCACCTTCATCAGGTTCGCCAATCTATTACCAACGCTTGGTACGCTGGGCCTGGTGCTCATTGTTTTTGAGGGCGCACTTGAACTGCGTTACAGTCGCGAAAAGAATGGCGTCATCCTCAAATCGTTCTTTTCCGCATTGGCCAATCTCCTGATCTCGGCATTTGTAATTATGTGGATCATCCACCAGATCAGCGGCGAGAACCTGTATAAAAGCTTTATTAATGCCATACCCTTTTGCGTAATCAGCTCATCCGTGGCCATTCCATCAGCAGCCAATATGAGTAAGGAAAAACGGGAGTTTATTGTGTATGAGTCGTCCTTTTCCGATATTCTGACGGTAGTACTGTTCAATTTCATGATCAATAACCAGCAAATTAATGCTACGTCTTTCGCTAATCTCGGCGCCGAAATGCTCATTATAACCGTGGTTGTAATATGCTCATGCCTGCTGCTGCTATATATTATCGGGCGGTTAACACATCATATCAAGTCGTTT
>JBQCIS010000111.1:0-7388 GCA_051953515.1 Mucilaginibacter sp. | reverse complement strand
TGCATCATTGGAAAAAGAATGGGCCGGTTTTTCAGAAAGCCTATAACGGCAGGTTCTTTAACATGGCTACCAAATCGGCATCCATTGTTACTAAAGTGGTAAACGGCAAACAGGCAATAGCCAAAGTAAAAGGCAAATACTGGATGTACTGGGGCGAATCAAACGTATACGCCGCAACCTCAACAGACCTCGTGAACTGGACGCCGCTGGTAAATGAAGACGGTACCCTGAAGATATTATTTTCGCCCCGCAAAGGTTATTTTGACAGCCAGCTGACCGAGTGCGGTCCGCCATCGGTAATGACCAATAAAGGCATTGTGCTGCTATACAACGGCAAGAACGACGCGAACGTGGGTGATAAAAACTATACCTCAAACGCCTATTGCGGCGGTCAGGCTTTATTCTCGCTGAGTGATCCTACCAAAGTGATCGCCCGTTTGGATAAGCCGTATTTTATTCCCGAGGCCTCGTTTGAAAAGAGCGGACAATATCCTGCGGGTACGGTTTTTACCGAGGGATTGGTGTTCTTCCATCATAAATGGTTTCTGTATTATGGTTGTGCCGATTCGCGCGTAGCGGTCGCCGTTTATAATCCTGCAAAAAAATAATTTCCCGCTAAAAAGCACCCCTATACCCTGATGACTAACCATTATAATTTTAGTAAAACGATTTTTCTTTTATTTCTGGCTGTTTTTTCCGGATTAACCACTTCGGCACAAAACATCACATGGCTAAATAGCTCAAATTCGGCCATTATATGGAAGGTAAAGGCCGAAAGCGATGTAAGCGACATTTCAGCCATCAGCAAACCTGGTTTTGACGCCGCCAATTGGGTAAAAGCAACCGTACCGGGAACGGTTTTTGCCTCGTACGTAAATGCTGGCCTGGAGAAAGACCCCAACTTTGGCGATAACATTTACAAGGTTGATAAATCAAAATACAACCGCAATTTTTGGTACCGTACCGAGTTTACTATCCCCTCAAATTATACCAAAGAAAAGATATGGCTCAACTTTAAAGGCATCAACCGAAAGGCTGACATTTACCTGAATGGTACCAGGCTCGGCAGCCTTGATGGCTTTATGCAGCGTGGTAATTTTGATATTACCTCAATAGCCGGTAAAACGGGTCCGAATGTATTGGCAGTATTGGTTTATTGCCCTAAACTGCCGATCACTAATTACCAAAGCCCGACTTACATCTCAAGCGATGGTTGGGACTGGATGCCAAGCGTGCCCGGTTTGGATATGGGCATAACAGATGAGGTTTACCTAAGCAATACCGGCGCAGCAACCATTGTTGACCCATGGATAAGGACTGATTTGCCTACAAACGGTCGTGCCGATCTGACCATCAAGGTAGATGTGAAGAACAGCAGCGACAGTTTTCAGCAGGGCGTGGTTACAGGTGTCATCAATCCGGGGAATATACAGTTCTCGCAAAAAGTGTTTATGGGCGGTAACAGTACAGCCAGTGTGACTTTCGACAAGCACCGTTTCCAGGAAATGATGATCAATAACCCGAAGCTATGGTGGCCAAACGGTTATGGCGACCCCAACCGGTACACCTGCGATTTTACCGTTAAGTTGGGCGATGAAGTATCAGACACCAAACGCGTTACCTTCGGCATAAAAAAATATACGTACGATACCGTGGGCAACGTGCTGCATGTGTATGTGAACGGCACCCGCGTATTTTTAAAAGGAGGCAACTGGGGCATGAGTGAATACATGCTGCGTTGCCGCGGCAAGGAGTACGACTTGAAACTGAAATACCACAAGGAAATGAATTTCAACGTGGTGCGTAACTGGATAGGTTCCACCACCGACGAGGATTTTTACGATGCCTGCGACAAATACGGTATCATGGTTTGGGATGATTTCTGGCTTAACTCGATAGACAACCTGCCGAATGACATCGCCACATTCAACAATAACGCTATCGAAAAAATAAAACGCTTCCGTAACCACCCAAGTATTATGCTGTGGTGCGGCGATAACGAAGGGTACCCGCATCCGCCGTTAAGCGGCTGGCTGCGCGAAGACATTAGTGCTTATGACGGTGACGACAGGCGATACCAACCTAACTCGCATGCCGGCAGTTTAACTGGCAGCGGCCCGTGGACAAACGCCGACCTGAAATGGTATTTCACCAAGGCGCCGAGCGGTTTTGGCGGCAACCAGGGCTGGGGTATGCGAAGCGAGATCGGTACAGCCGTATTCACCAACTTCGAAAGCTTTAAGAAATTTATGCCGAAGCAAGACTGGTGGCCGCGCGATGAAATGTGGAACAAGCACTTCTTTGGCCCATCTGCAGGTAATGCCGGGCCCGACCATTATGACGAAACCATCGCCAAACGTTATGGCAAACCAAGTGGAATTGAGGATTATTGCCGCAAAGCACAATTGCTCAATATCGAAACCAATAAAGCGATGTATGAAGGCTGGGAAGATAATATGTGGGAAGATGCATCGGGCATTCTTACCTGGATGAGCCAATCGGCATATCCGTCATTTGTTTGGCAGACCTATGATTATTACTACGACCTGACCGGCGCTTACTGGGGCGCTAAAAAAGCCTGCGAGCCGGTACACATTCAATGGAATCCGGCTACTAACTCGGTGAAGGTGATTAACACTACCGGTAAGGATGTGGACGGCCTGACTGCCGAGGGCGCGATCTATAATAAAGACGGTAAGATGGTAAGGGAATTTAGCCGCTCCGTACAAACAGATGCGCCGGCCAATGCTGCTACAGAAGCGTTTAAGTTCAATTTTCCGAAAGAGAACCTTGCTTACCACAAAAAGGTATACGCCTCATCTGATGATCACCGCAATATGCCCGAATATGTAACTGATGGTAACTCTGGTACGCGCTGGAGCAGTATTCAGAATGATAATGAGTGGATATATGTTGATCTCGGGGCTGAATACGATGTAAACGGCGTGGGCCTGAACTGGGAAGATGCTTACGGTAAAGAATTTAAGATACAGGTATCAGATGATGCACAGAACTGGGCAGACGTACTCACCAGCGACAACGGAGCGCCGGGTTTTGAGGTGTTTAATTTCGAGACGGTTGGCGCACGTTATGTAAGGATGAAGGGTATTAAGCGCGGCACGGGCTGGGGATACTCTTTGTGGGAGTTTGAGGTATATGGCAGCGTTAAGAACAATACGCTGAGCGATGTACACTTCATCAAACTAAAACTCACCGATAAAAACGGCAAACTGCTGTCAGATAATTTTTATTGGAGGAGCAATAACAAGTCAGATTATACATCATTGAACCATTTGCCGCACGTGAACCTGAAGGTGAATACAAAGATTAATAAGGTTAATGGCAAATACGAGATGGAATCGCATATCACCAATCCGGCATCGTCGCCATCGGTGGTATTTGCCATACGTGTGCAGGCGGTGAAAGCATCAGACGGGGATGAAATATTGCCTGTATTTACCAACGATAATTATTTCTCGTTGCTGCCCGGCGAAAGCAGGAATATACACATAGAATTTGATGCATCGGTAATCGGTAATGATTCACCAAAATTGCTGGTGCAGCCATATAATGATCCGGTTAAAGCGCAAAAATAAATAACAACAATTGCTTAAGCCTGCTCCCTGAGTCCTCTTGTTTGATAATTAGAGAATTAAGGATGCAGGCTTTTTAAGTTTAGCAGGAAATATAAAATGCAAAAACGATTTATTTTTGTCTTTTAAATAAAAAATGTATGTTTGACATAAAACCAATTATGTCGCTGCCATACAACCTGAACTATATGTGTGGTTATGTAATTGGCTGCTTTTGAAATACAACAAACTAATCAACTATCATGAGAAAAGGTTTTAAATTTTCAGGTGTATTAATCCTGCTGCTGGCCGCCGCATTCTGTCTGAAAGCCCAGGACAGGAAAGCGCCTGCTTATCCGCTTATCACGCATTCTACGTACTTCAGTATATGGTCGTGCAGTGATACGCTGGCTTCGCAACCAACCAAACACTGGACCGGAAAGGATCAGCCACTGTTAGGATTAATTCGGGTGGACGGCAAGGTTTACCGTTTTTTAGGTCAGCAGGAAAAATCGTTCAGAACTATCCTCCCAGCTTCGGATGAAGAAGCCTATACGTGCAAATACACTACAGAAACACCGGCTGCTGGCTGGGCCTCTCTCGACTTTAACGACAACAACTGGAAAAGCGGCGGCGCTCCGTTCACTAACGACAAGGCACACGCCAAAACATTATGGACAAGCCACGATCTGTGGACGAGAAGGAAATTCACCCTGCATGATCTTAATTTTAACAAGCTGTTTTTAAAATTATATCACGACGACAACGTTGAAGTATACCTGAACGGCGAAGAAGTTTACTCGCGCGAAGGCTGGACAAGCGACTTTAAGATGATCGATATCGACGAATTCAGAAACAAACTGAAAACGGGTGATAACATGCTGGCGATACATGTTGCCAACACCGCAGGCGGCCAATGGCTCGATGCCGGCTTGGTTGACGAAGAAAAAATGAGTTCATCCATCCCGATGGCCGAACAGCAAAGTGTAGATATGAACGCAACACAAACTTACTACAAGTTTAAATGCGGCCCTGTAGATATGCAACTGACCTTTACTTCACCATTACTGCTCAACAATATGGCGGTACTGACAAGGCCGGTATCTTACATCTCGTACAAGGTTAACTCAAACGACGGCAAAACGCATAACGTAAAGATATATTTCGGCGCATCTACTAACGTTGCGGTGAATACCCCTGAGCAGGAAGTGACCACCCAAAAATATTCGACAGCAGCTTTATCAGTATTAAAAGCCGGTACTGTAGAGCAACCTGTTTTGCAGAAAAGCGGCGACGACCTGCGTATCGATTGGGGATACATGTATGTATCGGCGCCGAAGACTGAAAATGTGCGTCAATATATTACTCCGGGCAAGGATGCGATAAGATCTTTCATGGATAATATAACTGCATCAACTGCTGAAAAAGGCAAAAAGTTGATGCTGAACACCGTAATCCCATTGGGTTCGGTAGGGAAGGTTGCCGTGGAGAAATATGTTGAAGTGGCTTATGACGAGTTATACTCCGTCCAATATTTTCACCATAACCTGATGCCCTGGTGGAAACACGACGGTAAAGTAACCATTGATAACGTAATGACCACCGCTGCTGCACAATATGCTAACGTATTGCAGCAATGCGATCAGTTTAACCGCAGCATGTACCAGGCTGCCGAAAATGCAGGCGGTAAAGACTATGCAAAACTTTGCATTCTGGCTTACCGCCAGAGCATTGCCGCGCACTCGATCACTAAAAGCCCGCAGGGCGAGATTTTGTTTTTATCGAAAGAGAACTATAGCGGCGGCTTTATAAATACGGTTGACGTTACTTATCCTTCATCGCCTTTGTACCTGCTTTATAATCCGAAACTGCAGGAAGGTATGCTGAACGGTATCTTCTATTTCAGCGAAAGCGGGAAATTTAAAGAAGCTTATGCCGCGCATGATTTGGGTGAGTATCCGATAGCGAACGGTCAGCTTTATGGCGAAGGTATGCCGGTTGAAGAATCGGGCAACATGATCATCCTTACAGCTGCTATCGCAAAATCTGAAGGTAATGCAGGCTTTGCGAAAAAGCATTGGGCCACGCTTAGCCAATGGGTGAACTATTTGGTGAAGGATGGCTTCGACCCGGCTAACCAGTTGTGTACCGATGATTTTGCCGGTCATCTCGCACGCAACGCAAACTTATCGATGAAAGCAATTGTGGGTATTGCCTGCTATGCTAAATTGGCCGACGAGTTAGGTTACAAAGCCATTGGTGCTAAATACCGCAAGATTGCAGAAGGCATGGTAGGCGGCTGGATGAAACTGGCCGGTGCCGGCGACCATTACTCGCTGGTTTTTGAAAAGCCGGATACCTGGAGCCAGAAATATAACCTGGTTTGGGATAAAGTATTAGGCTTGCATTTATTTCCGCAATCGGTTTACGATCGCGAAATTAAATACTACCTGACCAAACAGAATCAGTTTGGCTTACCGCTGGATAGCCGCAAAACCTATACAAAATCTGACTGGATACTGTGGACCGCAACGCTGGCAAAAAACAAAGGCGACTTTAAAGCCCTGGTTGCACCGGTTTACAAATACGCTATCGAAACGCCTACCCGCGTTCCGCTTAGCGACTGGCACGAAACTACCGACGGCAGGCAGGTGGGTTTTCAGGCCAGGAGTGTAGTAGGGGGCTACTTTATGAAAATGCTCGATCAGAAATTTAACGGTAAAAAATAATGTTAAAACGCATTAATATCATAAGCACAGCTGTTTCGGCTATGCTTATGAACTGTTTTGCAGCTTATGCGCAAACAGCCGTTGCGGTAAAAAAGCCTTCGGCAAGTGCAACGAACAGTTATTATGTAAGTGACCGTGAGCCGCTTATAAAACAAAGCTTTGTAAAGCTGCCGCTCACGGCTATAAAACCCGGTGGCTGGCTGAAAAAGCAACTTGAACTACAGCGGGATGGTTTGACGGGTAACCTCGGCGAGATCAGCATCTGGCTTACCAAAACGGATAATGCCTGGCTTAATAAAAGTCGCACGGGTAAATATGGCTGGGAAGAACTGCCTTACTGGCTGAAAGGCTATGGTGATATTGCATACGTCCTTCATGACGAACAAATGCTGAAAAACACCAAATTCTGGATAAACGCAGTAATAAATAATCAGCAGGCTGATGGCGATTTTGGCCCGGTTATTTACAAGGGTGATGGCAAGCGCGACCTTTGGGCCAATATGCCGATGTTATGGTGCATGCAATCGTACTATGAGTATTCGAAAGATCCGCGTGTGCTTACTTTTATGAGTAAGTATTTTCAATGGGAACTAACCATACCGGATGATAAGTTTCTGGAAGATTATTGGGAAAACAGCCGCGGCGGCGATAACCTGATCAGCGTATACTGGCTGTATAACCGTACGGGCGAGAAGTTTCTGCTTGACCTGGCAACAAAAATAGACCGCAATACAGCCAACTGGCGGCAGAAAAACAACCTGCCCAACTGGCACAATGTTAACGTGGCCGAATGTTTCCGCGAACCGGCAACTTACTACCTGCAAAGCCACAGTAAGGATGACTTGGGGGCGACTTACAACGATTTTCACCTGATACGCAATATATACGGACAGGTACCGGGCGGCATGTTCGGCGCCGATGAAAATGCAAGGAAAGGTTACACCGATCCACGCCAGGCAGTTGAAACCTGCGGCATGGTTGAGCAAATGACATCAGACGAATACCTGCTGCAATTCACCGGTGATACCTTCTGGGCGGATAACTGTGAAGACGTAGCGTTTAATACGTTCCCCGCAGCATTTACATC
>JBQCIS010000110.1:0-4570 GCA_051953515.1 Mucilaginibacter sp. | reverse complement strand
CTGCACTTGTCAATATCAATATGCTCACCTTCCGGCGTCTCTGCTTTTGTACAAACCGCAAGGACAGATTTGAACGCTCCCTTGGAAATTGCAATAATACTTCCGTTTGTCCTGACCTGGATTGTCAGCCGTTTGCGTATAAAATCATAAGGGACCTCATTTAGTAGCTGGTTATCACTGTTGTTATCTTCAAGAGCGCTGCAAATGGCCTCATCTATCGGATTATGAAATCCCTGCTGTAAGGACGCATTTAGCCATGCATAGTGCTTTACTTTTTCATTATGTATACCGTTAATATCCAAACAATCTTTAAGCATCACCTTACCTTCAGTAATTGTACCGGTTTTGTCAGAGCACAATATGTTCATGCTTCCGAAGTTCTCGATAGAGGAAAGTCGTTTTACAATAACCTGCTGTTTGGCCATACGTCTTGCACCGGTTGCCAGGTTTACACTAATAATAGCAGGCAGTAATTGGGGCGTAAGCCCTACGGAAAGCGCCAGCGAAAACAGGAATGAATCGAGTACGGGTTTGTGCAGGAGCACATTGATGGCGAAAATAACTATAACCAGCAGTAGGGTTATTTCCATTAATAAATAGCCAAACCGGCGTATGCCATGCTCAAAATCTGTTTCGGGCGACCTTAACCTAAGCATGGAAGATATTTTGCCAAATTCAGTCTTCATACCGGTGTTTACCACAACGGCGGTAGCCTTACCACTTACCACATGGCTGCCCATAAGAAGTATATTGCTGCGTTTAGCCAGTACAGTTTCAGATGGAACATTGCCTGCGTGCTTTTCTACCGGATAGGTTTCACCGGTAAAAGCCGCTTCATCTACAAATAGTTGGTCGGTATTAATAATCAGCGAATCTGCCGGAATAATATCTCCGGCAGAAAGGGCAATGATATCGCCGGGCACAACAATTTCAACAGGTACTTCCTTTTGCTGTTCGTCTCTTAATACCCTGCAATGTAATCGCACTAATTTTAACAATTCTTTAACCGCGTTGGCTGCACCTTTCTCCTGCCAGAAGCCAAGTAGGCCGCTGATCAATACAATGATCAGTATAATGATCGTATCAGTTGCATCACCTAAAAAAGCCGATAGAATAGCCGCTATGACAAGCAATAAGGTCACTGGACTTTTAAACTGGGACAGGAATAATATAATTGTTGATGCGCCGGTATTAACCGTTATTGTATTAGCGCCATATTGTTTTAAACGCACCGTGGCCGTCGCCTCATCAAGTCCGCCGGGATTACATGAAAGCAATTCTAAAACTTCTCCCGTTTCCAGGCTCCAAAATTGTTCCAGGCTATCGGATTGTGTTTTCACGTTATCCAAATTCAATAGGGGAAAACCATAATGGGCACGGTAATATTTATTGGCAGAGCATCTTCAATATACCGCCCTAATATTTCCTCAAAATGATAGCGATGATTAACCATTACCAGCAGATCGTTACGCATTCCGTTAATCAATACGTCAACCGCTTTTACCATGTCTCTTTCTTTGGTGTTATTTAAAAAAAGCGAATCATAACGCACGTATTGTTGCACATTATCAAGAAAAAGATCTTCCGCATATTTTGGATCGATATCCGGCAAGCCTTTTGCAGAAAAGTGCGCAATGGCAATATCAGCCTGAAAAGGCTTGGCCAGTTCTGCAAGATAGCTGACTACATATCTGCGGCAATAACGCAGGTCGGCAAGGTAAACGATACGCTCCAAAGCTTTAATTGGTGTGTTTGCCGGGATCAACAGCAACGGGCAACAAACTTTGTTGAGCACTATTTGCATATTCAGGCGCGAATAAGACAAGTGCGATGCCTGTTGTTCGCCTTTTACAATAAGAGTGACGCCTTTAATATGAATGAATTCAGCTAACTGAACCTCATTCATATCAGAACAATCAATTTCGTTGATCTCGGGTTTAAAATCGTCCGAATGGTCATTGATGGCAATTAGTTCATCCAATAGAGGGCTTTGCAGGCTGTTGTGCATGTTTACGCCCGTTGAAACGGTTTGGAAGGTCGGTATAGCGATTGTGTTAGCCACTAAAATATCAGATTGCGTCTTTTGGGCAATCAATAATGCAAACTTCGCGGCGTGTTCTGCTTCCGGTGTATCGTCGTTAATAATGATGATTTGTTTCATAGCTAAATAAATAATTGGTTAGGGATTTATGACAGGTAAGGTAACTTCGCTATCTGTCCACTTCCAGTTTTTGATCTCAGGCATGTCATCCAGGTATTTGCATATATATTCACGGTGTTCCTGCAGTTTTTGCTGGCAGAAATTCATAAAATCCTGGGCGCCTTCATACATGCAGCCTGTTCGTTTAACAGCCTCGTATGCCAGATGATAACGGCTCATATTATTCAGCACGGTCATATCAAAAGGTGTGGTTGTGGTACCTTCTTCGCAATATCCCCGCACATGAAAACGTTCGGGGAATGGCCGTCCATGAACCAGGTCGTGAATAATACGAACGTAGCCGTGAAATGCGAAGATTACCTCCGTTACATCGGTAAACAAATCATGAAAAAGTTCATCACTCATGCCATGTGGGTGGTAAGCTGTTGGTGATAATGCCATCAGGTCCACAACGTTTACTACTCTTACCTTTAATTCAGGCAAATGTTGTTTGATGAGCCATGCAGCAGCAATGGTTTCAAGTGTTGGTACATCACCGGCACAAGCCAATATTACATCAGGGCCATGGCCGCATTCGGTACCGGCCCATTTCCATACAGATGCACCCTGCTGGCAATGCACAATCGCTTCATCAATGGTTAACCACTGCAACTCGGGTTGCTTACCGGCAATAATCACGTTAATATAATTTTTACTGTGCAGGCAGTGGTCCATTACCGAGAGTAAAGTATTGCTGTCGGGCGGTAGATAAATACGGGCAACGCTGCTTTTTTTGTTCACCACCGTGTCAATAAACCCTGGCCCCTGGTGGCTGTAGCCATTATGATCTTGCCGCCACACATGCGAAGTAAGCAGGTAGTTGAGAGATGCCACTGGCTTTCTCCAGGGTAATTCGCACGCTGTTTTGATCCATTTAGCATACTGACTTACCATTGAATCAACTATTGTTATAAAAGCCTCATAGCATGGGAATATGCCATGCCTTCCCGTTAACAGGTAGCCCTCAAGCCATCCTTCGCACAAATGTTCACTTAATACTTCCATAACCCGGCCATTGACATTCAGACTGATATCAGTTGGTACTGTTTTTTCCATAAAACAACGGTCCGTAACCTCAAAAACTGCTTCCAAACGGTTGGAGGTGGTTTCATCCGGAGAAAAGAGCCTGAAATTTGAAGAAGTTGCGTTAAGTGAAAATACATCGCGCAGGTATTTACCCAGGTTTCGGGTGCTTTCAGCTTCTTCAATTCCCGGTTCGGTAATGTGTAGTGCATATTGCTTAGGTTCAGGCAATTGCAGCTCTTTCAACAATAATCCGCCATTTGTGTAAGGTTGTGCACTCATGCGCTTATTACCCTTGGGTGCGAGTTCTGCCAGCTCAGGCAAAAGCTTGCCGTTCTCATCAAAAAGTTTTTCGGGTTGATAACTGCGCATCCAGCTTTCTAAATAGGCCAGTTTTGCCGGATCTTCTTTTACACCCGTCAATGGCACCTGATGGGCGCGAAATGTATCCTCAATCGGTACGCCATGCCATTCCTTAGGACCGGTCCAGCCTTTCGGGGTACGCAAAATGATCAAAGGCCATTGAACATGATTGACTGCATTTTTTGTTCGGGCAGTAGCTTGTATTCTTCGTATGCGCCTGTAGGCCTCATCAAGAGTACCGGCCATCTGATGGTGAACAGCCATCGGGTTGTTGCCTTCTACAAATAGTACATCATAACCATATCCTAAAAAGAGTTCCGACAGTTCTACGTCGTTTAAACGGGCCAATACGGTAGGGCCGGAGATTTTGTAGCCATTTAAATGAAGAATAGGCAATACGGCACCATCGCGTGCCGGATTAAGGAAATGGATTGATTTCCAACTGCCTTCCAGCGGACATGTTTCTGCTTCGCCGTCTCCAATTACGCAGGCTGCAATAAGGTCAGGGTTATCGAATACCGCTCCGAAAGCATGCGCTAAAGAATAACCAAGTTCTCCGCCCTCATGAATGGAACCCGGTGTGTGTGCACTTACATGGCTGGGAATGCCCCCGGGAGAGGAAAACTGCCGGAACAAGCGCTTAAGGCCCTGCTCGTCCTGACTTATTTCCGGATACACTTCAGAATATGTTCCTTCTAAATAAGTATGGGCCACAATTGCCGGTGCGCCATGCCCGGGGCCGCAGATATAAATAATATCAGCATCTGAATGCTTGATGAGCCGGTTCAGATGTACGTAAATGAGGTTTAATCCGGGCGATGTTCCCCAATGCCCTAACAGGCGTGGTTTAATATCGCTGGCTTGTAGCGGACGTTTGAGCAACGGATTTTCCTGAAGATAGATCTGGCCTGCTGACAGGTAATTTACGGCCTGCCAGTAGCGGTGCAAGTTGCTTGCTTCGATTTCGGTTAGTTTGCTCATGAT
>JBQCIS010000109.1:0-6232 GCA_051953515.1 Mucilaginibacter sp. | reverse complement strand
GTTGCTGCTCGCCGCCAATAAGGTCAAAAACCAGGTCGAGGTTATCCAGTTTGGCTACAACGTCTTCGGTTTCGTAATCGATAACTTCATCAGCACCAAGTTCCTTTACAAAGTTGGCATTCGCACCGGATGCCGTGCCTATTACATAAGCGCCTTTCCATTTTGCCAGTTGTACCGCAAAGCTACCTACGCCTCCTGATGCACCGTTGATCAGCACGCGCTGGCCTTCCTGTAACTTTCCATGTGTGAAGATGCCCTGATAAGCGGTAAGTCCGGCCAGCGGGATAACGGCGCTTTGCAGATGGTCGAGTTTGCGTGGTTTCAGGGCGATTTCGCCTGCCCGAACAGCCACATATTCGGCATAAGTGCCATTACGGCGAACATCCGGACGGGCATACACTTCATCACCTACATGAAAATCCTTTACATCGCGGCCTACCTGCTCTATCACTCCCGAAACATCCCATCCCAATACAACCGGGAAATTGCGGTGCCCCCATTTGTCGTGGCCCTCGCGTACCTTATAGTCGACAGGGTTAACACTGGTAGCCACCACCTTTATTAATACATCATCTTTATTAAGGGTAGGCATGGGCATTTCGCCATACTGTAACTCATCGGTGCCGCCATAGCGGTATATCATCTCTGCTTTCATAAATAATGGGTTTTATACGGTAGAGGTGAGCAAAAATCTCTCCAAAAGCAGCATGAAAGAAGCGATTGGTCTGTGCTTAAAACAAATCTTCTTCGTCAATGTCAGACCGTGTTATTTTATTATTTATAAATTCACGCGCGTAAATTTTAATGGTATCAGTAGGGGCAAGTATTTTTTTATCAACATAGAATGATTCTATTTCATCAATGTTGAACCATTTACTGCCAATTAAATTTAGGTTGAATAGTTTTTCAAATATCTGATGATTGATAAGGCTCTCTTTTAACAATTTCTTATCAAGAACAATATCTTTTTTTGCTATTTCCATAGCTTGACAAACAGGGATATGTAATCCACTAGAAAGCATTTTACTATTTTGATATTGCAATTTATCCGTCGGCCTCAAAAAGGCTGAACAATGAGGCATTCTGTAAGTCCATTCTTCATTAGTTGGGGCGTCACAATAGCTACAATCACAGAGTGTTGACTTGAGCTTTTGTAGCTGAGGTTTTAAGTTTGGATGTTGAGAGAAATATAATTTACCATCTTCCCAAGTTTTATATTGAAGGAACGCAAATCTTATTTTATTTTCAATCAAATTATATTGCTCATATACTAAATCAGCGCCAGTTATATGCTCTTCTTGATCTGGGTGTAACAATCTTAATCGGAGAAACCGACTTTTTGATATTGAATAATCAACATATTTATATTCTGAAACGATTTGCTCGCCGAATATATCTGACCTGTCGAACTGTGCAAAATCTCTAACAAGGATTGCGTTTTCCGTAAGTCTTCTGGGCTTAATATTTTCTAAGGCAGCATATAATTGAAGAATTCTTCTGTTGATATGTTTTACATCTTGTTGTTTTGCTTCAGCATCAATCTTTAACTTTTTTAGTCTATCAATTTCAACTTCGATTAATTCTACCGGCTCAATTTTTTTACTCTGTATGCTGCTTTGCAACCTGGCTTCCTCTTTATATAGTTTGACGATGTCATTATCGTTTTTTTCGGTAAGAATATTTATGAAATCATAATATAGATCTTCATCAAGATCATATACTAGTCGTAAGGATTGTTCATAGGTAGCAGGCTGAGTGTGCTTCTTTGCAATATTTATGGTATCTCTTAATCCAACGATTGTTTGAAATGCAATGTCTCTTGTTATTTGGTCAATTTGTAAGTCTTTTTTTGAAATCTTCATAAAATAAGGTTTAAGGTTCAATAGATGAGCTAATTAGAAAATACTAATGTACGATTATTAAGAATTTTATTTAATTGAGGTTAGTTGTTTTTTAATAAAACCGTTTGTTGGAGCTATGCAAATTTGTTTCAATTTAGTGGTCTTAACTTATAGTTGGTGTAGCACATGTAGCTGTATGGCGACACAGTACTACATACTAGGCAGAAGATGCCTCTTATTAAGAGGCGAAAATTCGTTATTTCATCTTGTTACCCCTAGTTGAGCTGGATGGAGTCCTGTTTTAACTTAGACTTAAGAACGCTGAGCTAACTCTTAAACCAGTCGAGGTAGTATGTTTTTAACTTTTGATTATTTAATTTAACTGCAATTTGGTGTAGCGTTTGTAGCCGGTGTAGCTGTGTTGCAAGCGCTACAACGCTACAAACTGCTACTGCGTCAGAAATTACTATCTTTATATGAATTGCTAAAAATGATGTATTTACCTATAACAATGCGTGCGGCCACAGCCGCCGACCTACCCGAAATACTGGAGATATATAATGATGCAATCCTTAACACTACATCCGTTTACAGCGAAAAACCACACACGCTGGAGATGCGCCAAACCTGGTTCAATGAGCGTAAGCAGGCAGGCTTTCCGGTAATAGTTGCAGTACAAGATGGTAATGTTGCCGGGTTTGCCACTTACGGGCATTTCCGTATATGGCCGTGTTATCGTTATACAATTGAGCATTCTGTTTATGTGCGTAAGGAAAGCCGCGGACAGGGAATAAGCAAGTTACTGCTTAATGAGGTGATTGATGATGCACGTAAAGCCGGTATGCACGCCATGATAGCGGGTATAGATAGTGAAAATGATATCAGCCTGAAACTGCATCTGCAATACGGGTTTGAACAAGTAGCGCGATTTAAAGAGGTAGGATTTAAATTTAACAGGTGGTTGGATTTGATATTTCTGGAACTGATATTATGATTAGGCAGCATCCTGAAAACAATTGATTAAATTGCCTGTACCAATTATAAAATTTATGGATGCTTTTACCGATCAGCCCGCGGGTATAGACTTTTCGTCATCAGAAAACCAGCAAATGGTTGAGCAGATGGCGCGCGATTTTGCCGAACGCAACATAAAACCCCACGTAATGGAGTGGGATGAAGCACAGTATTTCCCGGTGGAGTTATTTAAGCAATTAGGCGAGCTGGGCATGATGGGCGTGCTGGTACCGGAGCAGTACGGCGGATCGGGGTTTGGATATCTGGAATACGTAACGGTGATACGGGAGATAGCGCGGGTATGCGGATCCATTGGCTTATCGGTTGCAGCGCATAATTCGTTGTGTACCGGGCATATCCTTGCTTTTGCCAATGAAGAACAGAAACAAAGATGGCTGCCTAAGCTGGCTACAGCAGAATGGATAGGCGCCTGGGGACTCACCGAAGCCAATACCGGCAGCGATGCGCTGAATATGGCGACGACGGCCACATTGGATGGCGATCATTACGTGGTAAACGGCTCCAAAAACTGGATCACGCATGGTAAATCAAGCAATGTGGCGGTGGTGATGGTGCGAACCGGCGAAAAAGGGCGGTCGAACGGTATCTCGGCGCTGGTAATAGAAAAAGGTACGCCGGGATTTACGCATGGCAAAAAAGAAAACAAACTGGGCATGCGCGCTTCAGAAACCACTGAACTGATATTTGACAATTGCCGCGTATCAAAAGAAAACCTGCTGGGCGCAGAAGGTGAAGGGTTTAAACAGGCTATGCAAGTGCTGGATGGCGGCAGGATATCCATAGCAGCCCTGTCGTTAGGTATAGCCAAAGGTGCGTTTGACGCGGCGGTAGCTTATTCAAAAGAACGGAAACAGTTTGGGCAGGCCATAGCTAACTTCCAGGGCATATCCTTCAAACTGGCTGATATGGCTACCGAAATAGCAGCCGCTGAATTGCTTGTAATGCAAGCCGCCGACCTGAAGAACCGCCATCAGCCGGTAACCAGGCAGGCAGCCATGGCGAAATACTATGCGTCTGAAGTGGCAGTGCGCACAGCAACAGAAGCAGTACAGATATTCGGCGGTTATGGCTATACCAAAGATTTCCCGGTAGAAAAATTTTACCGCGACGCAAAATTATGCACCATCGGAGAAGGAACTTCTGAAATACAGAAGATAGTAATCAGCAGGGAAGTGTTGAGGGGATGATATTGTCTAAAAGTTTACAACGTTTCAACAGAATTACTCTTCATCCAACGGTACTATAAACCAAAAATTACTGCCATGTCCCAGTTGGCTGTCCACGCCGATTTTGCCGTTGTGGCGATTAATGATCTCGGAACAGATATACAAACCTAAACCCAGGCCGGAGAACTGATGGCCGAGCGCGTCTACACGGTAATAGCGATCGAACAAATGAGGTAACTTTTGCGGATTAATGCCGATACCATAGTCGCGCACCATTACAGTGGCAGTATTTTCGTCATGCGCAACCGTGATCTCTACTTTTTTAGAGAACGGCGAATATTTTACAGCATTGTTCAGCAGGTTAACAATTACCTGGTCCAGCCGGCGGTAATCACCAAATATCATCACTTCCTTATCACCTTTTACTTCAAACTCGTGATCGTTACCCATAGAAATGTACTCACAGCTTTCGCGCACCAATTCAGCAAGATTAAAGCGGGTTTTATTTAGCGCCAGCTGGCCCTGCTGTATCTTGGTAACGTTCAGCAGGTCATCGAGCAGGCGCATCAGCTTGCTTAAGTTATTGTTGGCTTTATCTACAAAAGTGGTAATCCGCTCGGTAGGGGTATTGCTTCTTACCATGCGCTGCAATATTTGCATGGATGCATTTAAGGTAGTTATCGGCGTTTTTAGTTCATGGCTGGCCACGCTTATAAATTAATCCTTACGTTGCTGCACCATGTATTCATCAGTAATATCCTGCAATATGCCGCTGAAACGGTACACGTTGCCATTGGCATCAAATCTGGCTTTCCCTGTTGATTCTACAACGCGGCGATTGCCATCATGCGGACTTATAATGCTGTAAGTAATGTTATAGTTGCCATCAGAGCCTTTCTCCAATGCTTTCTGCACGGCGGTTGTCACCCGTTCGCGGTCTTCTTCGGCAACCACTGCCATGGCCCGGTCAGCCGCTATTTCGTCATCCTCATTTATGCCGAGCCAGTGTTTCAACCGCTTATTGCCGATAACTTTGTTTGTGGCAAGGTCAAGGTCCCAGGTGCCCAGGTCGGCAGCTTCAACGGCAAACTCGAGTTCGTTTTTGGTTTCTTTTATGTCATTGTACGACCGTATTTTTTCGGTGGTCTCATTGCAGATCACCAATACGCCGGCCGGGTTGCCTGTTTCGTCAATTACCTTGCTGTAACCGAAGGTCCAGTACACATCTTCCAATGCACCATTGCGATACATTGGAATAAGCTGGTCCTCGCTCCAGATGGATTCGCCATCTGCCAGTACCTGGTCTATCAGTGGTTTTATTACCGGCCATATTTCCTGCCAGCAATCTTCGCCACGCTGGCCCAAAGCCGTGGGGTGCTTGCCGCCTTCGGCACCGAGGCTGGGGCGATAGGCATCGTTGTAAAATTGTATAAGATCCGGCCCCCACCATAAAAACATGGGGAACCTGGAATTGAGTATAATATTAATGGTGGTAAGCAAGCTTTGTGACCATTCGGACGGGTCGCCTAAAACGGTGCTGCTCCAGTTGAATGTCCGGATGAGTTTGCCCATTTCGCCGCCACCGGCTAAATACTGGCTATATGGCAGGGTGATGCTTGTTTGGTTGTACATATAAATCAAAACCTGTAGATGCAGCCTTATGCGGGGGTATTAATTACACAACAGGCTTAATAAATGTTGATTGTTATGCTGTTTTTCAACTATTAAAACGGGAACGTCATTTATTTTAGTATCTGGTTTTGCAAATAGCCGCAATAACAAAAGTATTTGCACAACGGAGCCTGAAAAAAATGATTACAAGTATAAATAGTTCTGCATAACTATTTCATATTCATTTCCATATTCCGAAATAATTATCTACATTTGCCGTCCCACGAAAGGAGGTATTTCAGAAAGTATGATCATTATCAATGTTAAAGACGGCGAATCGTTAGACAAAGCGCTTAAACGCTTCAAGAAAAAATTTGAGAAAACAGGTGTTCTACGCGAACTTCGCAGCCGCCAGGCTTTCGAAAAAAAATCTGTTACTCGCAGGCACGTGGTTAAACATGCCATCTACAAACAGGGCTTGAGCCAGGAAACTGTTTAATTTTCAGCGGTTAACAACAGTTGAAATTTTTTTTCAGATTTCCTGTATAAAATATAAAAAAACTATTTGTACATTCATAC
>JBQCIS010000108.1:0-7140 GCA_051953515.1 Mucilaginibacter sp. | reverse complement strand
ATAAATTAGTTTTTACTATAATTAATTGGTTGGAAAAATGATTGTTTATGAAAATTACATAGGTTGTTAATGCTACGAAAAGTGACTGTTTGTGGTAACAAAATTGTTCAGTGTTTGCAGGTTCCCAACAGCCGCGCCTAAAGTGTTATTGAAATAAGCATAAACAGCTTTACCCTCGCTGATCCATTCCCGTATATAATCTGCGTATTCATATAAAAAATCGTCATCATAACTGCCCCGGTAGCCGCCTTGGGGGCCGTGGAAACGGATGTAGACGATATTGGCAGTGCTAATTAGCGGAGTTGCAGAAGCTTTAAGATCGTGTAGTGCCATTGCCACGTTAGCAGCAGAGAGTCGCTCAAGTACAGCGTCATTATACCAGCCCGGGTGACGGAATTCGATAGCTGCCGGCCAATTATGCCGGCTTAATTCATGCAGTAATAATTCCAGTTGCAGCAGATCCGGGCCAAATTTTGGTGGCAACTGTATCAATAAGCAACCACGTTTTTTAGTTGCGCTGATATTTGTTATAAACGTATCGAGCGCCAAAAGGTTAAATTCAGGTTTCCCGGTGTGCGTTACATCTTTTATAAGCTTGAAGGTGAATTGGAAGTCATCACATACCTCGGCCGACCACTTGGCAATAGTCCGCGCCAGCGGCATACGGTAAAAGCTGGCATTGATCTCAATTGAATTGAATACCGACGCATAGTAAGCCAGCCGGGTTTTTTCGCGGAATTCCGGGGGGAAGAAACTTTTGTTTTTGACGGGTAATACCAGGTTACTTGTGCCGGAAAAGAAATGATCCATATCAGCGCCGACCGATTTTAAATTGCCTTGTAATCATAATTGTATAACGCCATCAGCAAAAGTAAACCGCTATCAATCGTTTTCCGAGTCTTGATCTTCTTCTGCGTCAATATCAATGGTTTCAGCTTCTTCCTTGGTGATATCCGCGCCCGAAGCGATTTCTGTAGCGGTATCGTCCTGGTTGGAACCACCTTCATATTGCTGCTCTATTCTTTCCTCAACAGGCCCGTGTTCGTTTTGTTTTTTCTCTTTAGTTTCCATATCCATAGATGGTTAGACAATGACTGTACTATTAAAATATGCCGCAGGCTTTAGCCTGCGACATGAGAAAACGTTACTCTGCTTCTGCAGCAGCCATTTCATTAACCTGGTTTTCTGCTGTTTGGGTCAATAAAGCATCTGTTTCTTTTTCTTCATTTAATGTTGCTTCGAGAAGGTTGACCGCATCATCATAACCAAGCTGACCGGCCAATGTCCTCAATGTACCATAAGATGCAATCTCGTAATGCTCTGCCTTTTGTGCAGCAGAGATTAGCGCTGCGTCACGTACCATGGTTCCTTTTTCCGTTTCTTCCATTAATGTTTCCGCCTCGCTGATCAGGCCTTCCATTGCTTCACATTTAACGGCGCGGGCTTTTTGTCCGCAGCTTTCAAACACCTGCTCTAAGCGGTTCACGTGTTCTTCGGTTTGACGGGCATGCGTTTCAAAAGCATTCCGTAAATTATCCGAAGTTGCGTTTTTAGCCATTTTATCAAGCGCTTTTACCAGGTGTTTTTCGGCCCAGTACATGTCGCGCAATTCGTCCATAAATAATTTGTTAAGGGCGCTGTTACCCGCCTCATTGCTTTTATTCGTTTTCATAAGCGTATTTTTATAATAAAATAATGACGTCTTAGATTGTCAAAATGTTTGTGTACCCGCCATCGAATAAATACCTGTTTTTCACTACGTATAAAAACGTATACTTTTCAGTTTGCAGTTTTCTGAAAGAAATAAAATGGTAATGAATCTCAAAACACTTTTCTTTGGTTAATGGTCAGCACCGTTCCAGCTACCGGGAATTTATAACAAGATAGTTAAAAGCGCAGCAGGCAAATAATATACGTGCATTGTTATAGGGGTGAATTAGTGTGTAATACAAAGCATCCGGATAATAGCTAATTATCAACAAAAAAAAAGAAGTGCTGCTGTAATTTTGCAGCAGCACTTCTTTTTTAAACGCCGTTTATCCTGATTACAAACCAGCCGGAATAAAAAAGGCCGCCCCCGAAGGTAGCGGCCAAACAATCACCATAAAAAATCAGGCCCATTGTTATTCTTCGTAACGGCACCACTGCATTTCTTTGGTTGGTACGGCTTGCGTTATCTCTTCACTGCGCTCTTTTGCCAGCGTTTTATCGGTTTTTAAGATTTCGTTTTCCGTGCGCTCGGTACCTTCGGGCTCGCAATCCAGTAAACCGTTGGTTTCCCGCACCTTTTCTACAGGTTCAGCTACATATTGCCATTCTTCGCCTAACTGCGAACTTGAACCTTCATTCCATGGTCCGCGTATCTCGGCACCGTTTGACAAGTTGAAATAAGCATTACTGTAACGCGCATCGCCCTGTAAAACCCCAGGAGGGAAGTTGGGTTGAATACTATTTAGCGCAGCTTCAAACTGCTGGTAATGCGCAATTTCGCGCGTCATCAGAAAGCGTAGGGTTTCTTTAACATGTGGGTCGTCAGTAAACGACATCAGATATTCATAAACTATTTTCGCGCGGGATTCGGCAGCTATATTCGAGCGCAGGTCAACTGTCAGGTCGCCGTTGGCCGTAACATAGGCCGCTGTCCATGGGTTGCCATTGCTGTCGGTAAGGGTTGGGCTGCCTCCGCTAAGTACCCCAAATTGCGGATTCATAATGGCTTCGTGCATAAAACTTTCTTTAGCCCCCTTGCCGTCTAATGTTTGCATGATTTCCGATTCATCGGCGGTAGCTTTCAGCTCCCCGCTAACGCCGCTCAACAGCATCTGGATAGTTGCACCCACAATTTCCAGGTGACTGAATTCTTCCATTCCTATATCCATTAACATATCGTATTTGTCGGGGTACGGATGCTTGCAAGAAAAAGCCTGGGTGAAATATTGCATGGCGGCTTTTAGTTCGCCATTGCCGCCGCCAAACTGCTCCAGCAGCAGACGTGCAAACCGCGGATCGGGTTTAGATACCCGCGCATTGAATTGTAATTCTTTAACGTGATGAAACATAATAGGTAAGATAAGGCAGATACTATTACAGTATCCGCCGGTTTGTAAAAGATTAACTGTGTTTAAGTTTATAGGGCTTAATGTTCGCCGCCTTTACGGCCTATCTCGGCCATATGCTCTCTGTCTTTGCTCACAGCCTTGCCTCCTTTACTCGCAATTTCGCGCTGTTGCTCATCGTTCATTGCCGCAAAGCCGCGGTGTGAGCCATGGCTGTTGTTCGAGTGGTTCTGACTTTCCTGCCTATTGCGGTTATTGTCATGATGTGAGCCACCTTCCTGTTGGCTGCCGCGGTTGTTCTTCTGTTCTCTTTCTTCGTTCCCGGTTTTTTGATGCGTTGCCATAATTTAAAATTTAATGATATAACAATATGTTTTAAAAAGAACAACGCCTGCCACAGAAACGAAGTTTGGCGATGAAATACGGGTTTTGAAAGCGGAAAATACCCGTTTTCTTTTTGGCAGGGAAGCTTTCCCAAATTCAGAATATAATCATTATGGTCCGCACCATTGAGTCGATCTTCAGCATTTACGACTCCCCGGCAGGTTGAGAAGCATAATTTTTCTCAAATAACATCAGCTTAAATATTATTCCCAGGTTACGGTCACGGCCTGGTTGCCGGCGATATGATATTCCAGCATTTGCTTTTTCTTAATCACAGCGTTAATGTCCTGTTTACCCGAACCACTTCCTATTGTGATGTGTATATCCGGCAAGGGCGCTTTTCCTTTAGTTACTATGCGTAAGCGGCAACTTAACCTATTATCCCCCAATACATCAAAATGCAGCTTATTCCCCCTGATCTTATGATTAAGTATGGGGTAATCTGCAAATACCATGAATTCTTTATCCGGGATGCGAATAAACTGACGCGGCACGACCCCGAAGGCAAGCCCTGCGCCATATACCTCCTGGCCAACGCTGCCTGATTGTTCCCACCCGTCGTGGATATCTTCCAGCGCAACCCACAGCTTTGGGTCCAATTCGCCGGTTTTTACTTCTTTTACCATCATTTCCTGTGGAAGCATAGGCGGATAATAATAGATCATGCGATGAATGGCATAGCGTACAAATTCGGCCGCCAGCAGGCGGACTGATGGAAGCAGCTCTATACCCTGTGCATAATTTAAAAACTCCTGCATCCCTGCATAAGATTCCTGCTCTTCATACACGGCGGTATATGGCGCATCGCTGAGTGGGAAAAGTTCGAAAAAGCTCGGGAAATTTTTGCCGTAACCATAGTTGCATTCCCATAGTGCAACATTCTTAAACACATTTGCAAGAAAAAGATAGGCTAAGTCGCGATAAAGTTCCTTTTTGGTTTCGCGATATAATAATATCATCGCTTTTGATGCGAACACTGTATTGTTTGACTGGTATAACACATCGAAGCCGTGTTGTGGCATTGACTGTGCCGCTTTTTCGGCCTCTTTAAAATACTTTTTATCTTTTGTAAGTTCCCACACCTGCAACATCACATGAGCATATAAGCCAGCTACATCTTTTTCACCACCCATGCCAGGTTTAGTTTCGGCCTTTATTACCTCAAGCGTATCCATCTTATAAAATACTGGCCAGCAGTAATTGAAGTGATGGGCCACTTTGATTGCGTAATCTACTGATTTCAATAACAGATCTTTAGCCACCTCATCACCGGTAATGGCTAAGCGAGTAAGATTCAATAGCGGGTGGTGCAGATACCATGCATCCATTACCAATGGCTTTTTCTGTTCTTCCGAGCCGTCCAGCCGCTTTTCTTCAGCAGGCAGCCAGCGCATTACAGTACCTAACTGCTCATTGTAGAATGCCTTTAACCCATCCAGTATTTCATCAGCCATTATACAATATTCACCGCTCCAGCGCATATACTCGCGTACAGGCAGCAACACGGCAAGCTGTACCATTATTTCAGGCGGTGTTTGGTAATCGCACAGGTAGGCATTCAGATAAGGGTGCCCATTCCGGTGCGACCAGCAGCCTTTGTTGGTTTGTAAATCATGCAGGGCCTTTGGCAGCGCTTCAATGTAATCCTGGTAAATGGTTTCGGGACGGGGAAGCAACAGGTACAACGTGCCCAATCCCTCTAAAAAACCTTTGGCAATCTCAAATTGATCTGAAGGTGAGTGTGCGTTTAATGCAATAAAGGCATCAGAAACTGTATAAGTTTTGCCTTTTTGTAAGGGCTTTTTAATGGCAGGCGGCACGCTTAAGCCCATTTCTGGCCATTGGCCGCCTACAACGCCGGCAGCAGAAGTTTCTGTATCAATGTTGTAATCTGCAAGTGCTGTAAGGTTTTGCAGATAAAGGAACGAACCGGAGGCTTTGTTTTTAAACGATGCATAAAGCAATCCCGACCGCGCACCTATTTGTGCAATATGGATTTCACCTTTGGGTTCAGGCTTACCGTAGGCAATAACATCTCTTGGCCAAAATGGAACGAACATATCACGATCGGGCTGAAGCGACGCGGTATAATGAATTACTATCTGTTCCTGCCGGGGCCAGTTGATGACAATCTTATACTGACCTATTGCTGCGGAAAGACGGGCCGA
Organism: Mucilaginibacter sp.; assembly: GCA_051953515.1. Lineage (GTDB taxonomy): Bacteria > Bacteroidota > Bacteroidia > Sphingobacteriales > Sphingobacteriaceae > Mucilaginibacter. The sequence continues at coordinate 1,532 of JBQCIS010000108.1, read as the reverse complement.
AAAAGTTTCGTCAGTGTTGGCTATAATCTCGATATTGTTATACCCATCAGGCGAATAAGCAACTCTGAATGCGGTATATTGATTATTGCCAAAGCTGGTGATTATCCATAAAGTATCCCCTTCCACTTTAACCTCAAAGTGAAAACCGCCTGCAGCGTGTTTACAAAGCGACTCGCTATTTGGCTGTAATAGTCGTTTAATAGCAGCCGTGGCCCATAAAGAAACTCCTTCACCGGTTTTGTTTTCTTCCATTTTTTCAATAAGGCTATTGGTGTGGTTTATATTTCTTATAAGAACAAGGTCCGTTTTTGAGAGTTTGAGCGCGCATTAAATCAAGTATTTATCCCGCATTTAATACGTATTTTACGCAATTTCAAGAGATAGACTTTTTTTGGGCGTACTCACACAGAGATTTACCCCGATATTACACCGGTGAACACTTGCAGAAAGCTTAGTTAAAATGCAGAGATCGATAAATCATACATGATTTATTTAATTAAATGTGCCGGCCGATAAATGGTTTGGGTTTATGTTATTTGTTGAAGCAATTTATTTAACTACCCGCCTTTAAGGTAGGCGGGTAGTTGCTTAGCTATCAGGGCGCTTTAGTAATTAGCGATTTGATGGTGGAGTTACCCTGCGCCTCGAGGTGTCGGTCATCTTGCTGCCTCTTGCCCTTTTACTGCGTTTGTGTGAGCTGTTCATGTTTGAATTACTCCGCCCTGAATTTCCCCAATTTGAATTGCTGCCTGTTGACCGGCTCCGGCTCGAACTGCTTTGGGTTGATCGGTTTCTGCCGGTGTCCTGCTGTGCATTTACAATGGGTGCTGCCACCAGGCCGATCATGATCAGTCCTACGAATGAAATTAGCTTTTTCATAGTTTCTAAAGATTAATTTAAATAATGTCTTATTTCAAATCAACAAGACGCTTTACCTGTCAGTTTGGAAAACAAATACGCGTTTGCGGCGTGCAGAATACTGTTTTAAGATTAGTATTATTCCCTGCCCGGATACATAACAGGGGTGTGATTGTAGGCTGACCATGTTGAATAAACAGGTATTTTCCGGCCATATATCAGGTAGTTAACAATCAAACCGCTTGTTGTTGCTCAATGTTGCTTTTGTAAACATTTGATTATGAAAGCAGCAGTATTCCACAGACCCGGCGAGATAACGGTCGATACCGTTGAGGATCCAAAAATTGAAGAAGCAGGTGATGTTATCTTACGCGTTACCTCAACTGCCATATGCGGTTCCGATTTGCATATTTTAAGCGGTGCTGTACCGCAAACAAAACCAATGATTATGGGGCATGAGTTTATGGGTATAGTGGAAGAGATTGGCCCCGCTGTAAAAAAGCTAAAAAAGGGCGACCGCGTAGTAGTTCCCTTTCCTATCGCCTGTGGGCATTGTTTTTTCTGTACACATGGAGCCAGTCCGCATTGCGAAAATTCAAACTATAAGCATTACGGTCCCGATGGCGATTTGCTCGACAGCAAAGGCGGTGCATTGTACGGCTATACCGATCTGT
>JBQCIS010000107.1:0-14493 GCA_051953515.1 Mucilaginibacter sp. | reverse complement strand
TGCAAAACAGTTTACAAAATGAGTGATATTTCCAGGCACAGGTAAGCGGCGATACGGTAAGCAAGAAAGGGTCGCGCGTGGCAAGTGCGGTCTTCACCATACAAACCGGGCCGGTATACCGCTACCGTAAGATCACCTTCCCGGCTGATACCGATGCGCTCGACAGCGCCATCACTGCCGCCGCACCTCAAACCATTCTGAAAGTTGGCGATAAATACAATCTTGATATTATTAAGAACGAGCGCATCCGCATAGATGCCCGACTGAAGGAAAAAGGTTTTTTTTACTTCGCGCCTGAAGACTTGTTGATGAAAGTGGACAGCTCGGTGGGCAAGCACCAGGTGGATGTGTTTGTAAAAGTTAAATATTCAACACCCGATGAGGCCCGCTGGGTTTACCAGGTGCGCAATATTTATGTTTACCCCAAATACTCTATCCGCGATACCTCGCGCAAACTGGATTCGGCAGTGCATTATGGTTGGTACAACGTCATCGACCCTAAAAAAACAGTGCGGCCATTTGTTTTTAAAAACGCCGTATTACTGCATCCCGGCGATATTTATAACCGTACCGAGCATACCAATTCGCTCAACAGGATGATTGAACTGGGGCCATTCTCTTACGTAAAGAATGAGTTTGAAGATGTTACACCAGATTCTGCCAAACTGGATATTTACTATTTCCTCACCCAATACAAAAAGAAATCAATACAATTTGAGGTAGTGGCACGGCAAACATCGGCCAATTACAGCGGCACGCAGTTTAACCTTAATTGGAAGAACCGGAACGCCTTTAAAGGGGCCGAGCTGGTTACCGTAAACCTATTTGCCAGTACCGATGTGCAATTTGGGCATGTAAACAACGGCTATAATATTTACCAGTATGGTATAGAGCCCTCTATATCGTGGCCGCGGTTTATCAGTCCGTTCAATTTCGATACCGATAATGCCTTTATTCCGCATACCATCTTCTCTACAGGCTATACGCTGATACAGGAAAGCAAACTGTTTACCTTAAACTCCTACAAAGGCTCGTGGGGATACCAGTGGAAACCCAACCTGCACAAGCAGAATACACTCGACCTGCTTGATGTTACTTATGTCGACGCGGCAAGCGTAACACAGGTTTACCTGGATAGTATCCGCAAAACGCGTAATCCGCAATTGGCGCACGTAATCAATAATCAGTTTACCTTCGGCCCAAGTTATAGCTTCAACTATACCAATACCACCGAAGACTATAAGACCAACACCTTCTATTACATGGGGAAAATAAGTCTTTCGGGGAATATTTATGGATTGTTAACCGGAGCCGATACGCTCCACGGTAAAGTGAGCAAATTATTCGGCACACCATTCGATCAGTACGTAAAACTGGAAAACGAATTCAGGTTTTACCACAAATTAGGTCCCAACAATAAAGTAGCGGCCCGTATTATGGTAAATATCGGTTTACCCTACGGTAATTCAACCATATTGCCCTACAGCCAGCAATTCTTTATCGGCGGCCCAAACAGCTTGCGCGGGTTCCAGGCAAGGTCAATCGGGCCGGGCACTTATTACCCGTCTAATGATATTACCGGCGGTACGCAATACATCCCGGATGAATCAGGCGACATCAGGATAGAAGGAAATGTTGAATGGCGGCCGAAATTATTCAGCATTGTAGAAGGCGCTTTATTTGCCGATGTGGGCAACATCTGGGATCTACGGCCTCACGCGGGCTTGCCGGGGGCCGCCTTTGGCAGAAATTTCCTCTCGCAAATGGCAGGCGACGTTGGCGCAGGCCTGCGTTTCAACCTGTCGGTATTGGTATTACGTACTGACCTTGGTTTCCCTGTTATAGAGCCGTACCAACCGGCCGGTTCAAAAGTTAATTTCAGCAGGGTACGGTTAAACGGATCGGTATTCAACCTGGCTATCGGCTATCCGTTCTGAGCCTGAAAACAGTTTGTAAAGTAACATTCGCATTACGAAACCTGTTTACACCATTCTTTTTTCTTAGCATCTTGCTTTTTCTCTTCATTTTGTGCTATTTTTAGTATTAAGAAATAACATTACCCTAAAAAATAAACCTATTGTACTTGTTATACGTTTAACCGGATATAGTTAAATGGAGCTACCTTACAAAGTCAGGAATAACATTATTATCATCGGTTTGATAGTCCTGATTTGCGGGCTGTTTATAATAACCGGATGGATAACCAATGCGCCACCGCTTCAGAAACTGCTGGCTTTCCAAATTGCTGTAAAATTTAATACCGGGTTATGCTTTGCATTGTTTGGTGTTTCCCTGCTGGCATCGCAGTCTGAAAACAAAACATTCAACTCCTTATTTTATGTTTCTGCCGCGTTAGGTACAACAATTGGCTTGCTCACCTTTAGCCAGGAATTATTCAGATTTAACTGCGGCATTGATACACTTTTTATAGGCGACAAAACACCGGTATCATCCATTCTTCCGTTTCCGGGTCGTATGGCCTCCAATTCTTCCCTTGATTTTTCACTGCTCGGCATCGGATTATTGATGATCAAAGCTACAAAACGGTCGTACCGTATTGCAGCACAATACTTATTCCACCTGGTAACCACGCTTTCGGCTATTTCGCTTATCGGTTTTTTATATGGCGTATCGCTGTTTCAAACGTTATTTTATATCACAGCTATGCCACCGCATACTGCCACTTTGTTTTTTATTCTTTCAATAGCGGCTTCTATTTATAATCCTTCCCTTGGCATCAGTCAGGTGTTTACCGGGCAACTGGTAGGCAACCGGATGGCCCGCAGGCTATTTTTTATGTTGGTGCTGGTGGTGATATTTTTGGCTACACTGCATAACGGCACGCACGAAATGCAGCTTTTTTCATCAAAAGACATCGGCATTTCATTACTCTCGGTTTGTTTTTTGTTCATGAGTTTGCTGTTGATCTGGAACACGGCCTCGTGGTTGAACAAGATCGACATCAGGCGTCAGGAAGCAGAGAGTAAGGTAACACAAATAAACGCCGAACTGGAAAAACTGATAGAAGAGCGCTCGGCAGAATTACGGGAAACCGAGTTAAAATTCCGTACCATTGCAGAGCGGTCAATGGTAGGTGTGTATATTGTTCAGGGGGAAACCTTTGTTTATGTAAACCCGCGTTTTGCCCACGTTTTTGGTTATGAACCGGCAGAACTGATTAATGTAAAAGGCCTTGTTGAAAAGATATTCCACGAAGATCAGCACCAAATGGTGCGCGAAAATATGAGGCTACGCCTGGCAGGCGAAGTAGAGAGCGTACACTACGAAGTAATGGGCAAACGTAAAGATGGCACCAAAAACTGGGTTGAGTTTTACGGAAATGCTGTTACCATTGGCGGCGAACCTACTATCATCGGCTCGATGATAGATATTACCGAGCGCAAGAAAACCGAGGAGGAATTGAAATCGTCGTAACAAAAGTACAAGCTGTTGTTTGAGAGTAACCCCATGCCGCTATGGATGATAGATAAAGATAACCTAACCATAATTGCGGCTAATGATGCTGCAGCCAGGCATTATGGTTACACCAAGGAAGAACTTATTAATATGGATATGAGGTTATTCCGGCCGGCCGAAGATAAAAAGCAGCAAATAGAAGGCTACCAGAAAGAAATTGATGGCGACGTGGGTATTGTACGTCACTATAAAAAGGACGGCTCTGTTATATACGTACAGATCATAGCGCATGATATTATATTTGAAGGCAGGCATGTGAGGCTTTCCATGTCAAATGACGTGACCGAAAGAATGGAGGCCGAGGAATCATTACAGAAATCAGAAGCGAATTTGCAGGCCATATTGCGTACCACCGATACAGCCTATGCTCTTTTCGACAGGGATCTTAATGTATTGGCCTGTAATCAGAAAGCGGAGAAATTTATTAAAGAACAATATGGTTATGATAACGACCATAACAAAGGTATTGCAGATTACCTGCCCGCCGACCGCTTCCCTGATCCGGCGAAACTGGCCAACGATGTACTTAAGGGCAATAACGTCAACTTCGAAATGGATTTTAAACGGCCGGATGGCACAGTTACCTGGTATTATGTACGATTATTCCCGATAACCAACGACCATAAAGCGATATTGGGCATACTGATGGCACTATATGATATTACCGAACGTAAAAATGCCGAACAAGACCTAAAAACCGCTTACAGCCGTATTCAAAGCCACATCAATAATATAAAAGATATGGCCTGGAAACAATCGCACCTGATACGCAGTCCGCTGGCTAACTTAAAAGGGCTTACCGCTATGCTGCAAAATGACATTACCGATAAAAAGGTACTTGAGCATATGCAATCCGAGCTCGACCGCATGGATTCGATCATCATCGAGATGGCAGACGATGTATCAGAACAATATTATGACGAATAGAACGATTATATAAAAACAGATCGTTCAACCACAACAATGCGAATTTACGTCCCCCTGCAAATCATCAGCCTCAACGCCGATGGCTTTCATCCCCTGGTAGATATCACCCTTAATGGCAAACCCTTTACCCTGGTAATAGATACCGGTGCATCAAAAACCGCATTGGACAAAGATTTGCTCCTCAGTGCCGATAAAAAAATATCATTAAACACCAATGAAAGCCTTTCAACCGGGCTGGGTACCAATACCATGCAATCATACACCGCTATGGTCGATGATTTCTGCATAGGCGACCTTAAGATAACCGGTTTCGAAGTGGCGGTACTTGATCTTTCCACTATCAATATCGCCTACGCGCAAATGGGCCATCCCGAAGTACTGGGTGTATTAGGCGGCGATCTCCTGATGCGGCACAAAGCCGTGATAAATTATGGTAAAAAGACGATAAGCTTTAAGGTTTAATTCCCGCCGTCCGCCGCAAGCTTCCGTTGCAATTCCGCATCTTCGGGTTCATATTTAAGACCTTCTTTCAGTACTTCTATTGCTTTTTGGCGTTGTTGCTTTCTGAAATAGTATATACTCGCTTTGGCAAAAAGTCCGGAAATAGCCCGTGCATATCTATTGTTATTATCAGGATGAGCATCAAGCTCACCTTTCATCAATTTTAAATATTTTTCACCGGTTAATCCATTTCCTGTTAAATACCCCATTTGGCCCAATATTCCATAAAAGTACTCATATATAGATGCTATGACTATGTTACTTTTAAGCGCGGGATGCTGTTCAACATAAGTATCAAACAGTTTAAGATTTTGATCTGTAGGAGTCATATTTCCATATTTAAACAAAATGATTTGTGTAAGATTTGATATAACTAACGGATTATTTGGATCTAAAGGATAACCAGCTTCCATACAATCAAGCGCCTGATCGTAATCGTTCGTAATTACATAATAATGTGCGCTTTCAAAAAAGTAATCTTTCGCAACCTGCTTTTTAACAGCGGTATCTTTAACATTGCTATGCAAATAATTGTAGACCTCCGCAACCTTATCCTTTTGTCCGGCATTGATCAGTTTTTCATTAATAAAGTTTTCAAATTGTCCATTCAGATATTTTTTTATCTCATCTGTGGCATTAGGTGCGTTTGCCAAAGCGGTTAAGGCATGCCAGTCGGCCATACTGTTATATTTAAAGTTATCTACCATTGCCAACAAAAACCTGTATTTAAAATATCCGTTCTTTTTGTCGGGGAAAAGTATGTCAGATTTGTATACATCTGAATAAGCAGGCGCTGCCAGTTCCGCATCTGCCTCATTCATCGCCTTAGCAAAATATAATATGCCTACTGTTTCCTGAAGACTTATTTCCTGCTTATCATATATAAAATCATCAAAAGCACGTTCAACACCCACTCTTATTACATACGATTGATCCAAGTACCCAGCTTTTATAAAATCAACTACAGCAGTTTGTTTGGATTGTGCGTTGACAAAATATACACCTGTGGATGGATCTATCGTTTCAAATTTAACATTATCACTCCCGGGTTTCGCTACAACATAAACATGTGCGGGATATTGGATAATTTGATAAGGCACTGATAAATTTTCCAAAACATAAGCATAGAGTATTGCCGCACTTAAATGATTGTATTCACCATTTACTATAAAATCGCCAAAATGTGCGCCCGGATTGTATTTTTTAAAGAAATGATCATGAACTATATCATAAACCCTTTTCAAGTGACGCTCGGATTTATCACCGGCCACTGACTGCAAATCAAGCTGTTTTATTTGTTGCACAAGGTTATTATAAAGTATGCCTGATTCGGCATCAGGAAGCTCTGATGCAAGCGACAACTTTATAAAGTCTTCAGGCGTTTTTGCCGAGTTTATCAATGCCTTTTCCGTATCGCCGGAATAGCTAACAAAATCTTGGGCATCAGCATATAAACAGGCAGAAAAAAGAATAGAAATAAAAAGTATAAGTTTTTTCATTGTGGAAAAGGTTTTTATTGCTGCACATAAATATATGCGATTTCTATAAAAATATAAAAACAAAAACGGCCCTGTTTCACAGAGCCGTTTTAATATCAATTACAGAATAATATGTTACGCGTCGATATTGGCGTAGCGTGCATTGCGCTCAATAAACTCACGGCGTGGTGCAACTTCGTCACCCATCAGCATGCTGAAGGTGTGGTCGCACTCTGCTGCGTTTTCAATGCTGGCGCGTTTAAGCGTACGTGTTTCGGGGTTCATGGTAGTTTCCCATAGCTGTTCGGCGTTCATCTCACCCAAACCTTTGTAACGTTGCGTTGTAACACTGTCTTCCTTGCCTGCACCTTTCAAACGCTGTATGGCAGCTTCGCGCTGCTCATCGTTCCAGCAGTATTCAAAGTCTTTACCTTTTTTAACCAGATAAAGCGGCGGCGAAGCGATGTACACATAACCATATTCCACCAATTCCTTCATATAACGGAAGAAGAAAGTTAATATCAGCGTGGTAATGTGCGAACCGTCCACGTCGGCATCCGTCATGATCACAATCTTGTGGTAACGAAGTTTAGAAAAGTTAAGCGCCTTATCGTCTTCCGGCGTACCAATGCTCACGCCTAACGCGGTGAACATGTTCTTGATCTCCTCATTCTCGTAGATCTTGTGCTCCATGGCTTTCTCCACGTTCAGGATCTTACCCCTTAACGGCAGTATAGCCTGGTAATCGCGGTTACGGCCCTGCTTGGCAGTACCGCCCGCCGAGTCACCTTCCACAAGGAATATCTCACAGATAGCAGGATCGCTATTGGCACAATCAGCAAGTTTGCCAGGCAAGCCTGAGCCCCCCATCACGTTCTTGCGCTGCACCATTTCGCGTGCTTTACGCGCAGCAGCACGGGCGGTTGCAGCCAGCACCACTTTTTGCACTATCGCTTTTGCCTCGCGCGGGTTTTCTTCCAGGTAATTGCCCAGTATTTCGCCCACAGCTACGTCAACCGCACCGGTAACCTCGTTGTTGCCCAGTTTGGTTTTGGTCTGGCCCTCAAATTGCGGTTCGGCAACTTTTACTGAAATAATAGCGGTCAAACCTTCGCGGAAGTCATCCCCGGTGATTTCTACCTTATTGTTTTTCAGCAAGCCTTCTTTATCAGCATAGTTTTTCAGCGTACGGGTTAACCCCCTGCGGAAACCGGCCACGTGTGTACCACCTTCAATGGTGTTAATGTTATTTACGTATGAGTGCACATTTTCCGAGAACGAATCGTTGTACTGCAACGCCAGCTCAACCGGGATCCCTTGTTTAATACCCTCAACATAAATTGGTTCGGGTATAATGGCCGGGCGCGTACCGTCAAGGTATTTCACAAACTCGCGTAAGCCGCCTTCAGAATAGAACTCCTCCGTCATGAAAGTACCGTCTTCGTTTGTCTCACGTTCATCGGTAAGTGAAAGCCTGATACCTTTATTCAGATATGCCAGCTCGCGTAAACGGGCTGCCAGGGTTTCGTATTTATATTCGGTGGTGATGGTAAATATCTCAGGGTCCGGGTGAAAGATAACGGTAGTACCGCGCTTGTCGGTATCACCAATGGTTTTTACATCAAACAACGGCTTACCTTTTTCGTATTCCTGTGTCCAGATCTTGCCTTCGCGGTACACCAGCGCTGTAAGATGGGTCGAGAGCGCGTTAACGCAGCTCACACCTACACCGTGCAAACCGCCCGATACTTTGTAAGTATCCTTATCGAACTTACCGCCGGCGTGCAGCACCGTCATTACCAGTTCAAGCGCCGATTTGTTTTCCTTTGTGTTGATACCTGTTGGAATACCGCGCCCGTTGTCAACTACTGATATTGAATTGTCTTTATGAATGCTAACTTTTATGGTATCGCAGTAACCTGCCAAAGCCTCGTCGATGGAATTATCAACCACCTCATAAACCAGGTGATGCAAGCCTTTTACGCCCGTATCACCGATGTACATGGAAGGGCGTTTCCGTACTGCTTCCAGGCCTTCTAAAACCTGTATATTATCCGCTGAATAATTTGAATTGTCCTTCTTTTCTTCGCTCATAATTTAATAAAAAGATAACCCTTTTTCACAAGGTTTTTAACATACAAAAATACAAAAAATACCCCAGACTACCGCTTTTGTTGATAAATAACCCAGTGTGGGAAAACCTGAAAAAGAAGTAGGAAACTTGACCTGAAAGTTTATCTTTGTAAACTTTTCGCAAAAATTGCGACGAGTACCGCAGGCACATAAACGCCTGTATGATAGATAAATTAACATAGAAAAATATAAATGAAAAAAGCTCCTGTAATTACAACATTATCACTGGGCCTTATGGTTGCAGTGGGCATGACAGCATGTAATCAAAACAAAACTGCAACCGCGCCGGCAACTTCATCGTCAGCAGCAACCACGCCAGACCATGAAGCCATTGTTTATGTCAATTCAGACTCATTGCTGAGCAAATACAACTATGTAAAGGATGTAAACAAAAAGCTGAACGATAAAGGCAGCGCCGCAAAGGCCGAAGTACAATCAAGAAGGGACGCTTTGCAACGCGAACTTGCCGAGTATCAGAAAAATGCCAGCACCATGCCTGCCGACCAGCGTCAGACTACCGAGCAACGCTTACAGCGCGAAGGCCAGGCAGAACAGGCTTACGAGCAAAATACTTCTGCCGAAATTCAGGACGAGCAGGCTAAAGCTACCGGTAAGCTTGACGATAAAATTGCCGAATACGTAAAGCAATATGCTAAAGAAAAAGGCTATAAAATGGTATTAACCTATTCAAAAAATGGGTCAAGCGTTATTTATGGCGATCCAAGCCTCGATATTACTGCTGATATAGTAAAAGGCCTGAACGACGCTTACGCGAAAGACGGCGACAAAGACAAATAGTTCTTTTTAAGCTGAAAGATAAAAGCGAAAAGCTGAAAGCAGAGAGGTTTTAACACCTTTAGCTTTCAGCTTTTTTATTGCGTATAACTTTTGCTTTGGTCTTTCTTTTAAGCGAAAAGATAAAAGGCGAAAAGTGTTAGTACTTTTCGCCTTTCAGCTTTTTTTGCTATAATTTTTGCTTTGACCTTTTACCTTTAGTCTTCGTTATCCATATCGGTAAAAAAGTCACCCTTCAGATCATCAATTTCGCGGCGGTCTTTTTTAGTCGGCCGGCCGGTACCGCGGTCACGGATCAATACCGGCGCATGAAACATTGATTTGAAAGCCTGCGTTTGTTCAACAGGTGTAATATCTTCATAAAAATTAACTGCGGTTTTAGCGTCCACACGGTTTTCGAGGAAGCCGGTCACTTTAATCACTTTTCGCTCTATCCCCTTTGATATGGAATATACCTCGCTCAACTTAATCTCATGCGACGGCTTAATATTATTGCCATCCAGCTTTACACGGCCCGCTTTGCAGGCATCAGCTGCCAGCGTGCGGGTTTTAAAAGCACGTATGGCCCACAGGTACTTGTCTATTCTTAGTTTTTCAGCCATATACAACTATCAAAATTATATAACCCCATACAAACTTCCGCCCGTTTCACCCATCTTGTCAACCAGTTTCTCAACTACCGGGTCGCGTTCCAAAACCGGCGCATGATGTGGCTTTATTCGTGCGTTAATTATCATAGGGCCTTTGCACCCCCAATGCTTATGCTCGGTAAAGCTGCCGATGCCGTAAATATCATGCGAAGGATTACTCCTCGTAAAGGTTACCCACACAAAATTATCAAGGTTTTGCGCGGTAAAACCAGCGTCATCACAAAGCACCATCAACGGCAGGCCGCCCAGGTCAGTCCCGGCAAAGTGTTTGTCGAGCTCCGCTATCAACCCCTCAATTGCTTCCGGTTTTATTTCTTTTGGCACTTCCACGGCCAGCACACCCGGCATCACCATTTTAAAAATATCAAACGGACGTGGCATACTAAAGTTTGAGGGCAACTCCGACCATAGTTCGCGCTTAATATCGCCGGCTACCGTGATGGCAACCTTACTGCCCGAATTTAATCCGCTGCCGCTGTAATCGAGCGTATCAATAGTGGTTTTGGTGTAGAAATGCAGGTCGCGGGTAAGGTCGATGCGTTGCAGGATGTGTTTCAGGAAACCGCCGATGTCGTTTACATTCAAACCCGGGTCATCTTCTTTAGCGGCAATGAACAGGTATTTAGCCAAACTAAGCTGGCCTTTCCCCAATACCTGGTTAGCAATGGTCAATATCTCCTGCGGTTTACGCTCTTTCAGATAGGGTGTGTAGCGTTCACTGCCAATAGCAAACAGCAACGGATGCACGCCCGCCGCATCCACTGCGTTTACGGCATGCAGTCCGGGTATCTCGTCCTGCAATGCAGCGCCCGTTATTTCGTGTATCAATGCGCCGAAGCTGGTATCTTCCTGCGGCGGGCGGCCCACTACAGTGAACGACCATATCGCATCCTTACGGTGATAAACATTATGCACCTTCATGAGCGGGAAATCATGCTTCAGGCTATAATAACCCAAGTGATCGCCAAACGGTCCTTCAGGTTTATTCTCATGCGGCATAACGGTACCGGTGATCACAAAATCAGCATCCGCCGAAATACAAAATCCTTCATTATCATAAAAATACCGAAAACGCCGCTTGCCCAGTGCCCCGGCAAAAGTCATTTCTGACAATCCCTCAGGCAAGGGCATTACCGCAGCCACAGGATGCGACGGCGGACCGCCAACGAATATGCTCACCTTAAGCGGTTGCCCTTTTGCATTCGCTTTGGTTTGATGTACGCCAATACCCCGGTGCAACTGGTAATGCAACCCTATCTCTTTATCCTTTACATAATCATTCCCGGCCAATTGGATGCGATACATACCCAGATTGGCACTCATGATGCCGGGTTTATCTGCATCCTCGGTATAAACCTGCGGCATGGTCACAAACGGACCGCCATCCAACGGCCAATTCACAATCTGGGGCAACTCACCGATAGTAGTTCTGCCAAAATTGATGGGCGCATTCATACCCACTTTTTTGGGCAAAGCCGATAATGCGGTAAGTGCCACATTAGCATATTGAAACGGATGTTTTATAGCCTCTACAGGATCGGATTTGAGGTCGACGAGGGTTTTAATCTTATCGAGCGTATCCCTGAAAATAAATTTTGAGCGGTCGAGCGTACCGAACAGATTGGATACGGCAGGAAACTTACTGCCCTTAATATTTTCGAACAGTATGGCCGGCCCCTGATGTTCAAAAACACGCAGGTGTATTGCAGCCATCTGCAAATGCGGATCAACCTGTTCTTTTATGCGGACCAGCCGACCGTGCTTTTCCAGATCGGCGACACAGGCCTGTAAACTATCGTACACTAATTTTCACGAATTTATATGGCACGAATTTCACTAATTGTAGGCAATAAGTGAAATTCGTGTGTAATAAAAGTGTAAGGTCAGTGCATAAACTGCACTAAAAATAAATTTTTCGCTTTTATAGCGGCGGCAGGGTTTTGAGGTATTTTCCGTAACCGCTTTTAATATATTTTTCGGCAAGCTCCATTAAACGATCGTGGTCGATAAAACCCATCCGGTAGGCAACTTCCTCAATGCAACCGATCTTGGTGGACTGGCGCTTTTCTATCACGCGTACAAACTCCGAAGCATCGCTTAACGAATCAAATGTACCGGTATCTAACCAGGCCATACCCCTGTCCATTACACCCACATTCAGGTTCCCCTGGGCTAAATACACTTTGTTTACGTCGGTTATTTCATATTCGCCGCGTGGAGATGGTTTGATATTCCTGGCGATCTCTACCACCGAGTTATCATAGAAGTACAATCCCGGTACAGCATAATTTGATTTTGGCTGCAAGGGTTTTTCTTCAATGGATAAGGCCTTAAAATCACTGTCAAACTCAACTACACCATAACGTTCCGGATCAGAAACCGGGTAGGCAAAAATTGCCGCACCTTCAACATCGCTAAAGCTTTGTATCAGTTTGCTGAAACCCGATCCATAAAATATATTATCGCCCAATACCAGTGCCGCTTTATCGCCACCTATAAATTTCTCGCCGATCACAAATGCCTGCGCCAGTCCGTTTGGCTTCTCCTGTACCGCAAATTCAAAACGGCAGCCCACCTCTGAGCCATCGCCCAGCAGGCGTTTAAAACCATCCTGATCCTCGGGCGTGGTGATGATGAGTATCTCTTTTATACCCGCCAGCATTAATACTGAAAGCGGGTAATAGATCATCGGCTTATCATATATTGGCATCAGCTGCTTGCTGATGGCTTTTGTAATAGGATAAAGGCGCGTTCCGGAACCACCGGCTAGTATTATTCCTTTCATGGGCATATTATTGTTGTTTAAGCCTTTCGATACATACAGCCAGGCTGTGCCGCCAGTAAGGTATCTCTATCTCAAATGTATGCTTAATCTTTGTTTTATCCATCACCGAATACGCGGGGCGCATCGCCTTTGTTGGGTATTCATGCGTGCGGATCGGTAAAACTTTTACATCGGTAGCCGATAAATCGAAAACGCCCATTGCAAAATCATACCACGAGGTTATCCCCTCGTTACTGTAATGATAAATACCGTAAGCCTTTTTGCCCGATGCAATGATATCCAATATACATGCTGCCAGGTCTATACCATAAGTTGGTGATCCTACCTGGTCGGCAATTATTTTAAGCATGTCGCGCTCTGCGCCAAGTTTTAGCATGGTTTTTACGAAGTTGTTGCCAAATTCTGAATATAACCAGCTGGTACGCAAAATGTAATGCGCTTCCAATTCGCGTACAATGTCCTGTTCGCCTTCCAGTTTCGTGAGGCCATAAACGCTTATGGGTTCGGCAATGTCATCTTCTACACGAGGGGTAGCAGCATCACCTTTAAAAATAAAATCGGTTGAGATATGAATAAGTGCAGCGCCATATTTCCTGCAGGCAACAGCGAGATTTTCCGCGCCTGTTTTATTGATCTTGCGGGCAAGGTCAACATCATCTTCTGCTTTATCAACGGCGGTATAAGCTGCGCAGTTAATAGCAAAAGCTGGTTTATATTTCTCAAAAACGCTGTTTATCGCATCAACATCAAGTATGTTTGCCTCAGCTTCAGCAGGAAAATGAATTGCTGTTATATTCCTTTCTTCGGCTACTTTCTTCAAGCAATTCCCTAATTGCCCCGAGGCGCCGAATACTACAATATTATCCATTTGTATCAGTATAGGTATTTAATACTTGCTAAAACCCAAAATCTTCCGCTTCTTCCAGTTTCGGTAATATCCTATCCTTTTCACTTACAAGAACTTCTTCTGCATTCAATATCCAGTCAATTCCAAGCGCGGGATCGGCATAATGGATACCGCCTTCGGCTAATTTATTATAGTAGTTATCGCATTTGTATTGAAAAACGGCATCATCACTCAGTACAATAAAACCATGGGCAAAGCCGCGTGGCACAAAAAACTGATGATTGTTTTCGGCAGATAACCTTACGGCATGGTGCTGCCCGAAGGTGGGAGAACTCTTGCGCAGATCAACAGCTACATCCAGCACCTCGCCTTTGGTAACCCGCACCAGTTTAGATTGTGCAAATTCTCCCTTTTGTAAGTGCAGGCCGCGCAGTACGCCCCTGGTTGAATAGGATTGGTTATCCTGTACAAAATGGATGGGCTTACCGGCAATTTCGGAAAAAGCTTTTTCGTTGAACGATTCAAAAAAGTAGCCCCTGTCATCGCTGAAAACACGGGGAACAATTATAAAGCAATCGGCTAACGGAGTAGGTATAACGGTCATCTTTTAAACAAGATCAACGGTTGTCGTATTGGTTTTCGTAATAATGGGCATAAGCGCCGCTGGTAACATTGTTCAGCCATTTGCTGTTGGCCAGGAACCAGTCGATAGTAGCCGAAAGCCCCTGTTCAAATGTTACGGATGGCTGCCAGCCCAACTCTTTATTCAACTTGCCTGCATCTATGGCGTAACGCAAGTCGTGGCCTGGCCTGTCTTTCACAAATGTGATCAACTGTGCGCTGGTACCGGGTTCGCGGTCCAGCTTTTCGTCCATTTGTTTGCATAACAAATGCACCAGG
>JBQCIS010000106.1:0-2609 GCA_051953515.1 Mucilaginibacter sp. | reverse complement strand
AAATAACGTGAGTTCGGGATAAGAGAGGATTGTAAATACAGTTTTTGTTAGATATCAAACATTTGAATATCAATAAGTAAGCATATTTTGTTATATTTAAGTGTCTAATTCAAACGATAACATTGTATGCTTACTCCCTCTAAAATTATTGAAATTTTCGTCAAAGTCGATGACTTTTGTAAAGAATTTGAGGACGAGATACTCAAACATCAACTTGAGGCGGCTAATCACAAGGTCAGGAACCGTAAAGCATCGCTGTCCGACAGTGAACTGATTACCATACTAATCGCTTTTCACAGCGGACATTTTACCAATTTGAAGCACTTTTATCTATGTTGTATTTGTGCTCATTACCAGGATTATTTTCCCGGGCTGGTATCTTATAATCGCTTTGTTGAACTGGAGCAAAGAGTAGCCGTACCCATGATGCTTTTCCTGAAAACCAATTGCCTTGGACAGTCGCGGGGTATCAACTTCATCGATTCAACACATATCAAAGCTTGTCATAACAGGCGCATCCATAACCATAAAGTATTTGCCTCGGTGGCCGAAAGAGGCCAGTGTTCTATCGGCTGGTTTTATGGCTTCAAACTACACCTGATCATCAATGATAAAGGTGAAATACTATCTTTTTACCTTACAAAGGGCAATGTTGATGACAGAAATATTAAGGTAATGATCTCCATGACCCAAGATATCTTCGGTAAATTATTCGGCGATAAGGGCTACATATCAAAAGCTTTGGCTGACTTGCTTTGGGGCAATGGTATTCAGATGATAACCAAACCCCGCAAAAACATGAAAGACTTTAACATCTCACAAGCCGACAAAATAATGCTCAGAAAAAGAGCCATTATCGAATGTGTCAACGATGAGCTAAAGAACATCTGCAAGCTGCAGCATACCAGGCACAGGTCAGTCAACAACTTTTTGATGAACACTATGGGCGTACTCTGTGCTTATCACTTCTTCCCTAAAAAGCCCTCCCTTAATATTATATTTGATGAGCAGGACAATCAGCTTTTGCTAGCTGCTTAACCCGAACTCACGTTAAATAGCATGTGGATGATGGTTCATAGTTCATGGCGGATGCAATTTTTCGGCTATGAACTATGAACAATCAACTATGACCTTTTCATCGCGTTAAACTCCTTTGATTTTCCTTTCGGGATGGTGAGCGATTGCCATCCGTCAGCAGAAACCATTTTTGCAATGTAAACGATCTGCCCTATGTGATAAGGGATATGGGCTAATTGCCGGTTGATTGCCTCGGTTACCGTATGTGCTTCGTTACGGATATAGATGGTACGTAACAGGTCGTCAGCAGTAAGCGGGTTAATGGCGTTGAACAAGCAATCCCAGCCTTTATTCCATAGCGCTGTTAATTCTTCTTTTGATACTGCGGTATCTTCAAACTCATCGTCGCGGTTACGGGATGATTTCTCCCCGTCGCTGGTTAAAAAATCTGTCCAGCGCGAAATAGAATTGCCTGCAATATGCTTTATAATAACGGCGATACTATTCGAGTCGTCATTGTAACTCCAATGCAGTTGTTCTTCACTAACTCTTTCAATAGCCTTGTCGCCAACAGATTTATAGTAACAAAATTGCTTTTTGATGCTTGCGAGATAGTTTTCGGCTAAAGTTTCCATGCGATTGAATATAATCCTGTAAATATAAAGGCAATTTTTTAAGAAGGAGTAAACAGGTTACGTTTTAAACTTTAGTAGCAATTGCTGTCTCCTGATTATCTTCGCGACTGCCCACTCATTTTTTCTTCCTCATTTGCAAAGTGTTACAAGTACACAATTTATTATTTTTGATAATCGTTTGGATAAACTAAAAACCTGCGTATCTTTGCGGCCCGCTTAAGAAAAAGAGGGGACGTTATTTGAAATTCAGCAACAGAAATTAATCTGAAAAATAAGTGAAAATAACACTTGACAGAAATTAAAAATAGTCGCATCTTTGCAGCCGCTTCTACAACGAAGCAAAACAGTTAAAAAGTTAGAAACCGCGAAGGTTTTAAACATAAGTTCTCTGCGACAGAGAACACAAACGTTCTTATAAGAAATAGATAATCATGTAGCGAAACGGTCGTGAGACTGTTAAGTTAAAAGGAAGTTCAACCGAGCCTGGTTGAATGGAAAGAGTCAAGAGAGTAGGATATTGTATAAAGATAATAATACAGATTCTATTAAGAAGAAAACTTTGAGATAGGGTCAGTGAACAAACAAAACATTTTACAATGGAGAGTTTGATCCTGGCTCAGGATGAACGCTAGCGGCAGGCCTAATACATGCAAGTCGGACGGGATTGAGGAGCTTGCTCTTCATGAGAGTGGCGCACGGGTGCGTAACACGTATGTAACCTACCTTTGTCAGGGGGATAGCCTCTCGAAAGAGAGATTAAGCCCGCATAAAATCACACTGTGGCATCACAGAATGATCAAATATTTATAGGACAAAGATGGGCATGCGGAACATTAGCTAGTTGGTAAGGTAACGGCTTACCAAGGCAACGATGTTTAGGGGATCTGAGAGGATGACCCCCCACACTGGTACTGAGACACGGACCAGACTCCTACGGGAGGCAGCAGTAAGGAATAT
>JBQCIS010000105.1:0-5179 GCA_051953515.1 Mucilaginibacter sp. | reverse complement strand
ATTTTTAACATCTACATCTAAGTATGAAGGTTCGCCATCCATGCCAATATATGACATTACCGGCTTGCCATTCTTTTTAAGATGTGTAATATCAGTAAGTACAATCAAGCATCTGATTATTTTTCCGCTATCATCATTTTGGATAACCACGGCTTGGTGCATGACCCTAATATATTCGCCAGTCTGCTTTTGCATTCTGTAGTCAATGCGTATTTTATACTTCATTTGTCTTTCTGGACATAGATTAAAGAGAAATGCGCCCGCCGTTTCCTGACAGTTCAGAAACCAGGATCGGTCGTCAGGGTGAATATTTTGCATAAGCTGATCGGCGGAGAAATCATGTCTTTCGTATCCGAGAAAGGTTGCTACATCTTCACTAACAAAGTCAAATGCAACTCGTTGGAAATCAAAGATCAGATAACAGCTTTCACCTATCTGAAAAAATATGAGCAGTTTTTTATGTATATCTAATTCCAGTTGAAGTAATACGTTGACACTATCCGCGCTTTCTGATAGGCGTTTCCAGATCTTAGTCGCCTCGTTGTAAAACAAATCAAGTTTCATGATAAGGGTTCAGTATGATAAGGAATTCAGGTCGAAATGTGAGTACTAATATAAAATTTTTATTTAAAAATCACTATAAATGGTGATTGCGGAAGGTTGAAGAAGGTAATAATTTTAATGACTTATAAGGTGGTATTACAAACGATTTTAATCAAAATAATAAACCCTCGGAAGCCGAAAAGGGGATTATAGAGTAGGCAAACTTAAATCTTTAAAATTATGGCAGACATTTTAGGAACAATTGTAGCGTCGGTGTTAAACTACAAGACAATTAATGGTGGTCACGATGGATGTGACCCTCTACATTCAGCATACGCTCCATGCGATGGACGCCCTATTGCAGGTTCAGCACTTGCAAAATTAGGTATTGCTACTGCACCTGATTTAAGGGGTAGATTTTTGAGGGGCTTAAATTTATTCTACAGTATTGGAGAACCGGGTGGCTTTGACATTAACAAAGCGAATCCCGATGACCCCAATAGAGATTGGGAAGTTGGTACTTATCAAGATGATGCTTTTCAGGGACACTGGCATGATAAACGATGGAGTGATGGTCCGGCAAGTAGGGGTCGTGAACCTAATAATACTGAGGATAATAATCAACATAACGGATTTTATTCAACGGAATTAACAATTATTGATCCTATTACTGATGGTAGGAACGGTATACCAAGAACTTCAAATGAAACCCGCCCTAAAAATGTAGCTGTTTATTATTATATCAAAATTAACTAATAAACAACTCGGCTGTCCGAAGTTTCCAACTTCGGACCACTATGCCGATAGTCTGCGACTATCGAATACACAACAAAAAGCCCTGCCGTTATGTACAGCAGGGCTTTTCTTTATAGTATCCCGGAGGGAAAGATTATACTTTTTTAGATTTGATACGGGCTGCTTTACCGGTAAGTTCACGCAGGTAGAACAATTTCGCGCGACGAACTTTACCAAAGCTGTTCACTTCGATCTTGTCGATATTTGGCGAGTTGATCGGGAATATACGCTCAACGCCAATGCCGTTTGATACTTTACGAACGGTAAAAGTTTCGCTCGCACCTGCGCTGTTACGCTGGATAACAACACCCTGGTAAACCTGGATACGCTCCTTGTTACCTTCCCTGATTTTATAATGTACGCTAACAGTATCACCAGCTTTAAACGCCGGAACTTGCTTTTTTTCTACTGATTGCTCTTCTACAAATTTTACTAAATCCATGATTTTAAGCTCTTAATGCGATTTTTAGCCCGTAAAAATCGGACTGCAATAATAGGGAATTATTTTGTGAATAAAAAGAGGTTTTGAAAAATATTAATTTTTTCGCGGCTGCGCCATACCGTGCCGCTACGCTATGCCATTGCAAATGCTGTATTAAGCCGTAAAATAATATAAAAACGAACCATAATTTGTCTTTTTGATGTAGGTTTTTTCGGTTTTGAAAAAAGAAATTTTATACCATGCCTGTAATCGTAATTGGCTGTATAGCTGATCAATTCAAAAATATACAGTTTTAGAAAGTGTAGCGTTGTAGCGCATAATACACAGCTACGCATGCAACAAATGCTACATCTGCTACACTGGCAAAATAGTGTCAGCAGGTTTTTATAATGAAATTATTAACAGATTAAAAGCAAAGTTAATCAGGGTATCGCTAACCGAGTGCAGCCGCCGGCAAAAATTGGCGTGTACCAAACATCAAACACCCGCCCGAATGCCTGCGGGTTGTGGCGGCAGCGCATAATAAGGTCCTTTTGCTCTTCGGGCGTCATGGGTTGCATTGGTTTAATGCAGAGTGTAGTGATTGGTTGCAATGAATTTAGGATTTTATTATTTTAGATGTGTAAAACCTTTTCGCATGAGAAAATATCCGTTCATATTGAACCTACTATTACTTATACTTATAAGCATCTTGTTCGTAAGCAAAGGGCTATGCAACCCCGGCGACACAACCATCTGTTTTTTTAAAAAAGTAAAATACTATAATGATGTACGCGTAAATAAATTAGCCGATGCAGACTACTTTAGAGTGCTTATTCTTAACGATCCTGCCGACCCTGACAGTACTGTTCAGGTGCAAGAGTTTTATAAAGACGGTAAACAAAAATTACTCGGAACTTCTAAATTAAAGACCGGAAATGCACGGTCTCCATCTATAAAACTATATGGAAGCTGGGCATCTTATTTTCCAAACGGCAAAAAAATGGGGATGTATAACGCGGCTGATGCAGGTAACCAATATGTATACTTTTTCTATCCTACCGGGGAAATATATATGTGCATAAAAAATGGTTTGAATTGGGAATGTTATGATAAAGATGGCAACATGACCTGCAAAGAAGGAAATGGCTTATGGTCGTATTACGATCAGGATTTTAATTTGGTAACACTATCAGGCATGGTTAAAAATGGATATCAGAATGGTATATGGCACGGCGATACTCACAGAAGTGATTCGATAAAGTATACTTATAGATACAAAATGGGCGTGCTTGCTGATCGTACTGGGTTTGACAAGAATGGTAAAGCATATCCATTTGATTATGTTTTGGAAAAAGAAGGATATTATGCTTATAAATATAGTTACAACGCCGGCGAAAAAAATATAGGCGGCCCCGTTGCTTTCTTAAAAGACGTACGTACAAATTTAAAATGGCCCCATGACGAAAAAGGTAAGAAAATATCGATAGATACCATGCATGTGGTATTTACAATAGAAGGCGAGGGCGTATTGTCAAATATAAGTTTATTAGGCGATGTAGATCCCAAAGTGAATGCAGCTATAGTAACAGCAGTTAAACAATGTAAAAATTGGCATCCGGTTAAGTATTACGGCATACCGCTAAAAACCATTATCGTATGTCCATTGAGTTACACAAGTAAATATTATAATGGGGCTCCGCCAGTAGACTTGCCTGCAGGTTATATGACTGAAGCCGGAATAAATCCAAATAGGAGTGCTTACTACGGATCGCATGTTGATTACAAAAGATTTTTACCGGATCTATAATTTAAGTCTCTGACATAAAATCAATATTTTCACATAAACCATGATTGCAAAAAATCAACTGATCTGGATGGAATTCATTTGGCTTATCGCTGCAAGCTTTGTATTTATCCCCGATTCACTAGGCCAGGTGCATATTCAGGCAATTTATTTTTTTAAGTATTTGCCTACTGCCGATAGTAGCCGCATGCGGGCAAAACTTGTGGAAGGGTTAGATAGTGCCGATTATTTCAGGGTGGTAACCCCTCCATCTGATGGTAATAAGCGATATAATATTCAGGAATATTACAAAACAGGGAAGATCAAACTTATCGGGAGGACTTTACCATCAGATACCTTATTTGATGACGAAACCTATGCAAAGCTTGACGGTCCCTGTGCAACTTATTACCCAAACGGTGTTAAGGAAAGCATAGCCAATTACTGGGCAGGTAATAAAATCGGGAATGAATACTTATTTTATCCTAATGGTAAACTATATTGTTATTTGAAGAATAATCTGTCGGATTTAAGACAATTTGTCGAGTGTTATGACAAAAAGGGTAATGCTCTATGCATCAATGGCGATGGACAATGGATAGTATATGACCTTCATTACGATAATATCATAACACGTGGGGCCGTAAAAAAGGGCCATCAAAATGGCGAATGGCATGGTCGCACTTTGCGCTCGGATTCTATTAAGTTCAGCTATTTTTATGATGACGGAGATTTGAAAAAAACTATTGGATATGATAATGCAGGGATAAGTTATCCCTTTAATTATACATGGAATGGCCCGACTTATGCGGGTCAGCCTGTATGGTCATTTTATGATGTTTTGACTGATAAAATTAAATGGCCAAGAGACGGTAACGGCAAAAAAATACCAATTGATACAGTGAATATATACTTTATAGTAGAAAAAGATGGCAGCGTAAACAACTATCAAATTTTGCATCAATCCAATATCAATATAAAAGAGGCATTCTTAAGTGCTACTCGAAAATGCCACGCCTGGAAACCGGGTAAGTTTTACGGTGTCATAACGAGAACAGCAGTAAGCATATTGGTAACAATAAATAAATCTGGGCATCAGAGTATGGATTATACTGAGATTCCGGTGAGTAATTAGTCCTGCTTTCCTAAATTTATAAACTTTGGACGACTATGCATGTAGTCTCCGACTACAATAACAAACCCTACACCCCAACCGGTTCCGCAATCCCACTCAGCAATTCAATTGCCTCATCAATATCGCGTACACCATCAATACTCAACCGTAAAGTATTTTTCACCTCTTTCAGATTTGTGCGCCGCATATTGGCCTGTACAAAAGATAATACCTGCCTAAACATAGGGCTCTCAAAATACTGCGATTGCTGGTTGGTGATAAAATAGCCACGCAGCACACCTTTTTTCAAGGAGATTTTTTCAAAGCCGATGGCTTTGCCCAGCCATTGCAGGCGTATGGTGTTCAGCAGGTCATTTACCTGTGGGGGTATTGGGCCGAAACGGTCGGCCAGTTGTTGCTCGAAGGCGCGTAGTTCGGTTTCGTTTTCCAGTTTAGAAATTTCGGAGTACAGGTTATAGCGTTCTGATAGGCTTGTTACATACTCATTTGGGATGAGTAT
>JBQCIS010000104.1:0-15716 GCA_051953515.1 Mucilaginibacter sp. | reverse complement strand
AATTCGCCAGAGCCAACCACCACCATATTGGATGGCGCAGTTATGGTAAAATCAAAATTGCCGTATTCCAGGTAAAACTCAGCCCCGCCCATGTACGGGATCACGTTCCAACCGGTAACATCGTCATAAACCTCCATGCGCGGGTACCATTCCGCTATCTCATATATCCAACCATTTTTGGTAAGCTGGCGGCCCATACGGTCGGTTCCGTATTGGGGTACTTTAAATGCGTAGTCAATTTTTAATTCAATTTTGCCGCCGCCTGCGCGTACGCTGTCCTTCAGCCTGATCTGCATGCGTGTGTCCGAAATAATATAATCGGCTTTTTCTTCTTTACCGTTCCTGATCACATAAACGCCTTTTATCTCGTCGCCACCAGTAAATTCCTTCACCCCATTACGGCTATTACCAACGGCAGTAGTTGCCGTACCGCGCGAGTCTTCTCGGTAAATATTCTGATCCAGCTGCAGCCATAAAAATGAAAGCGCATCCGGGCTATTATTGGTATAGTTGATAATGGTGGTACCGCTAACGCCGTGTTGTGCGGTATCGAGGGTTACGTTCAGCTTATAATCTGCACGATTTTGCCAATATTTCGGGCCTGGTGCGCCGCTTACTTCTCTAAACTCGTTGCCGGGCGGGTAGAATACCGGATTAAACACTTTGTACTGGTCATATTTTGAAACAGAATCGGCAGTCTGTCCAAAAACCTGCTGCATACCACAACAAATCAACAGCAGCAACATCATTTTAAAATATCTCATAATCAATGGTTAAAATTCCTTTTCAAAAAAGGGGAACCACAAATCTAAAAATATTTGTCGTATCGAAGGTGAAAGGTAAAAGCGAAAAGATGAAAGTAAAAAAAGCATCTGTCGCAAAACACTCACGCTTTTACCTTTCCGCTTTCATCTTTTACCTTTAATTTTTATATTTTTGCGACGGTTTTGAATAGCATTTCATAACCCTACCAATAAATGGATATATCAGTTGTAGTTCCCTTATATGATGAAGTAGAATCATTGCCCGAGCTTACCTCATGGATAAGCCAGGTGATGAACGATAACCAGTTCACTTATGAGATCATCCTGGTCGACGATGGAAGTAAGGACGGTTCGTGGGAGATGATAAAAAGGCTTCGTCAGCAAAACCAACATATAAAAGGCATCAAATTCAGGCGCAATTACGGCAAATCTGCCGCGCTTAATACCGGATTTGAAGCCGCACAGGGAGATGTAATCATTACGATGGATGCCGACCTGCAGGACAGCCCGGACGAAATACCCGAGCTTTACCGCCGCATCACCGAAGAAAATTACGACCTCATTTCGGGCTGGAAAGCCAAACGCTATGACCCGATCAGCAAAACAGTGCCGACTAAATTATTTAATGCTGCCACCCGCAAAATGTCGGGCATTGATAACCTGCACGATTTTAACTGCGGATTGAAAGCCTATCGCAAAGCCGTTGTGAAAAACATAGAGGTTTATGGCGAAATGCACCGGTATATTCCTGTTATTGCCAAGTGGGCAGGCTTTTCGCGCATAGGCGAACAGGTGGTTGAACACCGCGCCCGCAAATACGGCAAAACAAAATTTGGGTTAAGCCGCTTTGTGAATGGGTTTCTTGATCTGCTTTCTATATTCTTTGTGGGTAAATTCGGCAAACGCCCGATGCATTTTTTTGGTACAATGGGTACCATTAGCTTTCTGGCAGGTACCGTTTGCGCCATCTGGATTATTGTAGATAAGCTAAATGGCCTGGCCAACCATTCAAAGCACGTGCGTGATGTAACTGCGCAGCCATTGTTCTACATTGCACTGGTTGCCATAATTGTAGGTTCGCAATTGTTCCTTACCGGTTTCGTTGCCGAACTGGTTGCCCGCAGCGGCAGCGATCGTAACAAATATCAGGTTGAAGAAATCTTGTAAGAAGATTTGAGATGTGAGATTTGAGATATGAGACTAAAGCAAATAATATTCTATTCTATTAATTCCAGAGTGAAAGATTTGAAGATACACTTATCTCACGTCTCAAATCTCACATCTCAAATCTAAACAATGTTCTATTCCATCATCATTCCTCTATATAATCGCCCGCAGGAAATAAAAGAACTGCTGGAAACACTTACGCAGCAAACCTTTAAGCAATTTGAGGTTTTGGTGATAGAGGATGGCTCCGTAGACGATGCAAAAGATATTGTAAACAGTTTTGCCGGTAAGCTTGATGTACACTATTACGTAAAGCCAAACACCGGCCAGGGATTTACCCGCAACTTCGGCTTTGAACACGCCAAAGGCGATTATTTTATTATTCTTGATTCCGACTGCCTGATACCGGAAGATTATCTTCTGATAGTAAACAACAGCCTCACTAAAAACTGGCTGGACTTATATGGCGGCCCAGACGATGCGCACCCGTCATTTACGCCAACGCAGAAGGCTATCAGCTACGCCATGACCTCTCCGTTTACCACAGGCGGCATGCGTGGCGGAAAAAACGCTATCGCTAAGTTTCATCCTCGCAGCTTTAATATGGGCATGTCGCGCCAGGTTTGGGAGAAAACCGGCGGCTTTATCATTACCCGCATGGCCGAAGACCTTGAATTGAGCATTCGCGCTCAACGGATGGGCTTCAAAAGCGGTTTAATACCTGATGCCAAAGTTTACCATAAAAGACGCACCAATTTCCGTCAGTTCTACAAGCAGCTGCACTTTTTTGGCCGCGGGCGCATTAACCTGTACAAATTTTACAGCAGTGAGTTAAAACCGATGCATTTCTTCCCTGCTGTTTTCGTTTTATTTCTTATTTTTACACTTTTAGTTAATTTGTTTAGATGCCCGCTTTGGCTGCCGTGTGATATATTATTAGGCATATTTATTTTGTTAATATTTTTTCACTCGTGGTTGAAAAACAAGTCGGTAAAAATTGCATTTTTGAGTGTTTTAGCCTCCTTTACACAATTAACTGCTTATGGTATAGGATTTATGCAGGAGTTTTGGAAGCGGATAATATTAAAGAGATCATAAACAATGTACCACGAGTTTTCTATCGCTGAAACCATAAAAACTTCTTGGCATGTTCTTAAAAAGAACTTTGTTCCCCTTGTGGTTTATTCAGTCATATCATTGTTTATTAATGAATTGGTTGATTTTTTCAACGCTTTTATCTTTATTGGCGACGATAAGATCAGCTTTATTCTCACTACGCTTTTCCAGATGATCGTCCAGGCATACCTGGCGCTTAGTTTTTATAAGTTAATATTAACCCTTATCGATAAAGAATATTACGAGTTCGCTTTTCGCGATATCGTTCCGTCATTCCGTATGACCATTAACTTTATTGTTATTGCCTTCGCCTATGGCATCCTGATAGCCATTTTGCTGTTTATCGACCTTGTAATAGAACGTGCGGTAGGATCATACGCTACAATATTATTAGTATCAAAAATAGCCGAACTGGCTTTAATACTATTTTTATTATTACGTTCAATATTCTGTGTTTGCTTTATAGTCGATGACGATTCATCACCTTATGAATCATTGAAACAAAGCTTTGAAATAACAAAAGACAATTTCTTTAAAACGCTGGCCATGCTATTCATTATCATTGCATTTATGATACTGGTGCTGGTACCAATCTTCGTCATTTTCATACTTTGTGGTTTCAATGAGGATTCAAGCCCTTATGCACAAAAGCTAATGTTTTATTGCTGGTTTATTCTTGCTTTTCCGGCTGTACAGGTAATGATCATGGTAACCTACCGCAAACTGGTTTATAGCCACCAGGATGTGGATGATGACGTGTCCGAAACCATCTAACTATGGGTATTAAAGCTGCACTCGGTAAATTATTTGCCAGTTTGGTTAATCGCCAACTGAATAACCTGCGCCGCAATGCACCTGAACTACAGCAAAAGACCTTTCTGAAGCTGATAGCACAGGCAAAAGATACCGCTTTTGGTAAAGATCACCACTTCGACCAGATCAAAACATACGACGATTTTAAAAGGCTTGTCCCCATACGTGATTACGAACAGATGCGGCCTTATATTGAGCGCGTAACCAAGGGCGAAGAAAATGTTCTTTGGCCAGGTAAACCGCTTTATCTTACCAAAACTTCGGGCACTACTTCCGGTGTGAAATATATTCCTATTTCGAAGGAAAGCATGCCTGCGCATATCACTTCGGCACGAAATGCTTTGCTCGCTTATGTTTATGAAACCGGGAATGCCGGGTTTCTGAATGGCAAACTAATTTTTTTACAGGGTAGCCCAATCCTGAGTGAAAAAGGCGGCATTCCAACCGGAAGGCTTTCGGGTATTGTAGCGCACCACGTGCCGGGTTATCTGCAAAAAAACCGTATGCCCGGTTATGAGATCAACTGCATTGAGGACTGGGAACAGAAGGTAGACGCAATTGTAGACGAAACCATCAACGAAGATATGCGCCTGATATCGGGCATCCCGCCATGGTGCCAGATGTATTTCGATAGGCTATCAGCTAAAACAGGCGGTAAAAAGATTAAAGACATCTTTCCGAATTTTAAACTGTTCTTTTATGGCGGCGTAAATTACGAGCCATACCGCGCGCGCATTGAGGAAAGTATCGGCTTTGCTATAGATACCATTGAGACGTATCCTGCATCAGAAGGTTTTATCGCTTTCCAGGATTCGCAAACGGAAAAAGGATTGCTCTTGCAGGTGGATTCGGGCATATTTTATGAGTTTATCCCGGTTGAGGAATATTTTAATGATAACCCTACCCGTGTAAGCCTACAGGATGTGGAATTGAATAAAAATTACGCGCTAATCCTGAATACCAATGCCGGCCTTTGGGGTTATAGTATTGGCGACACGGTGAAGTTTATTTCAAAAGATCCGTATAAAATATTGGTTACCGGTCGTATAAAGCATTTCATATCAGCATTTGGCGAGCACGTGATCGGCGAAGAGGTGGAATATGCGCTGATGAACGTTGCTAAGGAAGAAGGGATAGATATTGTGGAGTTTACAGTAGCGCCGCAGGTAAACCCAGAACCGGGTCAGCTCCCCTATCACGAATGGTTCGTAGAATTCGGCACGGAACCAAAAGATATAAAAGCATTGAGCGAAAAAGTAGATAAAGCGCTGCAAAAGAAAAATATTTATTATTTTGACCTGATCGAGGGTAACATTTTACAACCCCTGATAGTCAGAAGCCTGAAAAAAGATACTTTCATAAATTACATGCGCAGCCAGGGGAAACTTGGCGGCCAGAATAAAGTACCAAGGCTTTCTAACGACAGAAAAATTGCCGAAGGGCTTACAGAGTATATAAAATAAATAACATATCGCTGTTGTTTGATAACCCTCAATAGCGACAAAACAAATTGGACAGACAAAAAAATATAGCCATCCTTGGCTCAACAGGAAGCATTGGCACACAGGCGCTTGAAGTGATACGTGGGAATATTGAGTTGTTTCGTCCGTTTTTGCTTACTGCGCAATCAAATGCCGACCTGCTTATTGCGCAGGCGCTGCAGTTTGACCCGGCTTACGTTATCATTTGCGATAAAACCAAACAGCCGTACATTAAAGAAGCGCTCTCGGGCACCCAGGTACAAGTACTTGCCGGTATAGAGGCCATTACCGAAATGGTTACCCATGCGGAGATAGACATGGTTTTAACTGCTATGGTTGGTTTTGCCGGATTAGAACCCACTATCGCAGCCATAAAAGCCGGTAAAGACATTGCCCTGGCCAACAAAGAAACGCTTGTAGTTGCCGGCGAACTGATCACCGCCCTCGCAAAAAAGCATAATGTAAACATATTGCCGGTCGATTCCGAGCATTCGGCTATTTTTCAGTGCCTTGCAGGCGAGGATGGCAACGCAATAGAAAAAATCATTCTAACGGCTTCCGGCGGACCGTTCAGGGGCAAAACGCAACAGTTTCTATCTACCGTATTACGTGAAGATGCATTGAAACACCCTAACTGGGTAATGGGCGCAAAGATCACCATTGACTCCGCGTCATTGATGAACAAAGGCCTGGAAGTGATTGAGGCCAAATGGTTGTTTGGGCTCGAAACGGAGCAGATAGACGTGATTGTCCATCCGCAATCCATCATTCATTCGATGGTGCAGTTCGAGGATGGCTCTATCAAGGCACAAATGGGGCTGCCGGATATGAAATTGCCCATTCAATACGCCTTTACGTACCCTCAGCGTTTAAAAAATAATTTCAAGCGTTTCGAATTTATCAATTACCCGAATCTGACATTCGAAAAGCCTGATATGAAAACTTTTCGTAATCTTGCGCTGGCGTTTGACGCGCTGAATAAGGGTGGTAATATGCCCTGCATTATCAACGCGGCGAACGAAATTGCGGTTAGCGGCTTCCTGAACGGACATATTGGCTTTCTTGCAATGAGCGACCTTATTGAGGCCTGTATGCAGAAAATGAGTTTTATAAACGAACCGTCGCTTGAGGATTATTTAAATACGGATAAAGAAACACGCGCGTTTGCGCAAAATTTAATACAACAAATGCCGTTAAAGGCATTACATATTTGAAAAGACACTAATGAGTATATTAATAATGGTTGGCCAGTTGATACTGGGTTTGTCGATCCTGGTAATACTGCATGAACTTGGTCACTTTGTTGCGGCACGTGCTTTCGGGATTAAGGTAGAGAAATTCTATCTTTTCTTTGATGCCTGGAATTTCAGCCTTTTTAAATTCAATTATAAAGGTGTTGAATATGGTATTGGCTGGCTGCCTTTGGGTGGTTATGTGAAGATAGCCGGCATGATTGACGAATCCATGGATACCGAACAGCTTGCAGGGCCTCCACAACCCTGGGAGTTCCGCTCAAAACCTGCGTGGCAACGCCTGGTTGTAATGCTGGCAGGTGTATTTGTGAATATTGTGCTGGGTATCTTTATTTTCTGGATGCTTACCGCGCATTATGGCGAAAGCTATACGCCTATTCAAAATGCTAAATACGGTATAATGCCGGGCGATATTGGTAAAAAAATGGGGCTGAAAGCCGGAGACCAGATTTACGCAATAAATGGAAAACCAATTAAAAAATTTGAAGATATCACCAGTTCTGATGTTTTGCTTAATCAGAGCGTATTAAACATTCACCGCGGTAATAAAGACACCAATGTGGTTATTCCGAAAAGCATATTGAATGATATTGCCGACCAGCATCTGGATGATTTTATTAACCGCATACCGCGTTTTACATTCAGGGTGGATTCGGTTATGCCTCCTGGTAAAAAGAATGGACTACTTAAAGGTGATAGTATAATTGCTATTAATAATACACCGATTGAATTTTTTGACCAGTTTAAAGACGCGTTAGACAGCAATAAAAATAAACAGGTAAGCATTACGCTTATTCGTAAAAATGCAATACGAACGCTGCCTGTGAAAATAAGCAAAGATGGCACCGTTGGTTTTTATCCGCATCCAAACCTGCCAAAACAGGAAACAATAACCTATGGATTTTTCGGCTCGTTGCCCGTGGGCGCAACCCGTGCATGGACAACTATCTCCGACGATGCTAAAGGCTTGTACAAAGTTTTCAAGGGCGATGTTAAGCCAAGTAAAGCTATTAGTGGCCCAATTGCCATTGCTACTATGTTTGGCAGTGAAGTAGATTGGTTAAAGTTCTGGAGCCTTGTTGGTGTGCTTTCCATGATACTGGCTTTCACCAACCTGTTGCCTATTCCGGCACTGGATGGCGGCCATTCGTTGTTTCTGCTCATCGAGATGATAAAAGGCAAGCCACTGAGCGATAAATTTCTTGAACGCGCCCAGATTGTTGGCTTTGTACTGCTGGTAACGCTGATGGTGTTTGTATTCGGCAACGATACGATCAGGCTGATCTTCAAAAAATAATCCTTCCAATATTTTATGCTATAATGACAGGTACAACTGAACACCTATCATTATAGCATATTTAGTATCTGTACGTGTTAATAACAAAATTTATCGGGCAATAAAAAAGCCTTCCAATGATTTTTTGAAACATCGGAAGGCGCTTTCAGTAAATCTTGTCCTGAAATTATTTCGTAAACTTATACAGCCGGATCAGTATAGTTAGCAGGATCCTGGGCGAAGAACGGAGGCTTGTCTTTTTTGAAAATGGCTGCGCCGATAAGGGAGATAATGGCACCCATTATTATTGATACAATAACTATAATTATGGCCGTAAAGCCTGGTGTGGTAAATGATAATGCCGTATTGATCTGATCATCTGACAAATTGCCTTTCGCTTCCATTTTAGCTTTTGAGGCATCAATTATCTGCTGAAATACCTGCGGGCTTAAAAGAGTAAAATAAATGTACGTAAATAAGGCCATCAATACAGCGGTAATCACGGTGTATTTAAATCCTGTTAAAAAACCTTCACCAAAGGTCATAAATCCCCCGAGTTCCTCCTTATATTCTTTTTGAGCCAGGAACATGAAAGCTATATATGGAATATAACTAATGTATTTTATACTTGAGGTTGGGTCGAGATTTAAAAACTGGTAAACGTAAGTAAGAATTATACTTACAACCACATAAAAAAGCGACCATTTTACTGATACTTTGTTTGAGCTTACTGCTGCCATAATGATTGGTTTAATGTTATTACAGTAAAGTTAAACAAATAAGTTTCAGATTATCAATACGTAGAAAACGAAAGAGCCTGTTGATAATCAACAGGCTCCTTAAAATAACATTAAATACTATCGGAAATACGATCAGGCAGGTTGTATCAGCTCCCGCTTAAATATCAGTCCAAAACCGAGCGACAAAACAAATAACAGGATGATCGTAATAACATACGATTCTACTACAGAAAATACCGTTGCTTTCCCCTTGGGGCCAAACAGTTTTTCATTTTCAGCTATTTTAGCATCGGCCTTCTCATCACTCAAACCTTGCTGTTTATATCGCAGGCGTTCAGAATCATGCATGGCTTTTTCAGTTTTCGTAACCATATCCGGTTCAACAAAATTTCCGAATATTCCATCACGGCCGATAACCATAATAATATAGCCCACCATGAACATGGTAAATACACCACGTACAGCCTGTCTGAAACTCCAGATACCCCCTAATTTTTGTCGCATCTGGATGGTAAAAACAACCGAAAATGCAAGTGGCAGGATGAATGAAAATACCCCCAGCCCGAAAGAGATCATTTTGGCATCTTTTGTAATGGAAGTAATGTAATAGAATGTAAAAATATTAAGTGCCAGCAATATAACACCCAATATAATTCCTTTAAAAAGACCTTCTTTTTTTATTGCGGCTTCAAAGCCGGCATCTGTATCTGTCATGTATATTAATTAAACGTAAGCAGTATTTCCAATACCGCCATATCAAAGTCTGGCTCGGCAGAAAGATCGGCTATTTCGCCCCATTCCGCATCAGTTGGGTCCTGGTTCTGGAAGAAACACATCATGGGGTAAAACAATTCACCTATCTCGGCATCCTCTGGCAATTCTCCGGCAACGCGGGCAATTTCTTCAACAGGGCTTTCTATCAGTATCTGGTTTTCGATAACCGGCTCGTAGATATAATACTCATCCTGGAACTCATCCTCATCTACCAACAAAAACTCCTTCAGATAATCTTCAAGCGAAGGTTCTATATTTTCATCCTCACACTCGTTCAGGTACAGCAGCAGGTTAAGCAGTTCTGTGCCGCGGTCAAGCGTTTGCTCTTCAATATCTTCCCATTCGGCGCTTTCGAGATAATCTTCTTCCAGCTTTTTCACATCCTCGCTAAAGAAATTGATGAGCAGCAGGTCGAAAAATATTTCGCGCAGCACTTCAATTTCGGCATTATCATCAAAAACAGTGTCGAGGGCATCTACTTTTGTGAGAAAATCGGCATTAAGGGAAAATACACTGAAAAAGTTAGGAATGAGCGGTGTTGCATCATACTCATTATACTCAGAGAATGCGCCTAAAGCCGCTTCAATGGCTGACTCAATTTTGGGGTTGATCATAATTTTATGCTTTAAACAGGTGATTGTTATTGAATGCAAACAACACTTTGCCCTTCAGGTTCTGCCCGATAAAAGGCGAGTTGTATGATTTTGAGCGGTTGTTCTGTTTGGTATACTCCCATTCCGCTTTGGTATCAAAAACAATAATATTAGCTTTTTTACCTTCGGCAATGGTAGCAGCTTCCACGTTTAATATTTCACGTGGATTAACCGCTAATTTTTCTACAATAAGATCAATGCTTAAACCGGTTTTTAATACAAGCGATAATGCTGTTTGGAGGGCAATGGTACCAAACTCGGCAACTTCAAACTCCACATCTTTAAACTCTACTTCATGCGGTGTATGCTGCGATACGATGGCATCTATTGTACCATCTTTTAAGCCCCCTATAAGCGCATCCACATCTGATTGTGTACGCAGCGGTGGCTTTACCTTATACTGGCTGTCAAAGCCCTTTAAAGCCTCATCAGTAAGCACCAGATGGTGCGCTGCAACGTCGCAGGTAACCTGCAGGCCTTTACGTTTCGCTTCCCTTATCAACTCAACCGAACGTTCTGTTGAAATAGTAGTGAAATGTATTTTAGAACCCGCATATTCGGCAAGGTACAGGTCGCGCACAATCATCAGCTCTTCAGCCAGCGATGGGATACCCTTCATGCCCAGGTAAGTGCTTACTTCGCCTTCATGTACCTTGGCCTTGCCCGCGATGGCGAAGTCTTCGGGGTATGAAATAACTGTAGCGCCAAAACCTTGTGTGTACAGCAGTGCACGCTCCATTAAGCCTGCATCTTGTATTGCACGGTTACCATCGGTAAAAGCTTTTGCACCGCTTTGAAACATATCATACATCTCGGCCAGATCCTTACCCTCGCGTTTCTGCGAAATTGTGCCGAGCGGATAAATATCCACTATATTATTTTTTGCGCGGTTAAGCAGATATTCAACTTCTGCCTTTGAGTGTACCGGCGGTTGGGTATTCGGCATTAACGCCAGGCCTGTATATCCGCCTGCCATAGCCGCCTTGGTACCGGTATCCAGGTCTTCCTTGGTTTCCAGACCAAGTTCGCCGATATTGCAGTTCAGGTCAAAAAATCCGGGGGATACATATTTTCCTTCCGCATTTATCATCTCCGCAGCTTCATTTATACCAGGAGCGATGCGCGTGATATAGCCTTTCTCAATTAAGATATCGGCGTTTTTTTGATGAAAAGGAGATCGAGGGTCGATTATGGTAGCGGATTTGATGAGCAAATTCATTTGCACTGCTTTTGAGGTTTTTAGCTGGTTTATACAGGCTGCTGCGTTGTATTTTTTACCGTTTTGAAGTACCGGATCAGTACAATTTCAGTTGCCAGAAAAACCAGTGCCAAAATTATACAAAGTTTCCATAATTGTAAGCCTATATTTTCTTCTGCGACGATGCTTTTTATAGATGCACTGCCACTTTGCAACAAATTACCATTTTCAGGCAGGACTTTGGCGAGGTCAGCTTTGGTATAATAGCTTAAGTCCGATTCACTTCTATTGTCATTGAAGGCCAGCACAGCAAGGGTGCTATCCTGCTTGCGCAGATCGTAAATACCCGTTTCGGTAAGCTCATCGGAAGTATAAAGCAATGTCCCCCCCTCCTGCTGGCGCACATCCGGTATGATGCTGATATTTCCTTTAATCAGCTTTATTAATTGCTTCTCGTTGGTTTGTATGGGCGGAATTTCCATACTCTCATCATGCCCTAGCGTATAAAACAATGGCTGATCATGCCCGCTCAACAACGCTATCCTGAACATAACAGGTAAAAACAAAGCGTGCCTTTGCAGGTTACTAAAATCGTCATCCAACGGCACTGCCGATACATATACCCTGCCCCTGCCATCAGGGTTTTCAGTCCAGAAAGGTCTATCGCCTGCCAGTTGCAGCAGATTTTCATTCATGCCTTCTGAAACACTCAATTCATAATATTTCTTTACCACCGGCAGATCAGGATTTTGCGGGAAAGAATCGAAAATGTTCTTAAAAACCTGAGCTTTCAGGTTGATGGCAGATACTTTGGTATTATCGGTAATGATCTTTCCAGGATAAGGGGCTTCCAATGGCTGCAATAGTGCTTTGTAACTATTTACATCCGCATCCTTTGCCGGGAAAACCACAAGCGAACCGCCTTTGATTACATAGGTTTTTAGTTGCTGCACCAATCCCGGCGAAATGGATTTAATATCGCTTAAAATAATTACCGGGTAAGTATTCAGTCCTGCATAATCCACATTCCCGGCCGCAACACGAGTCGCAGCAAAGAATGGATCAGCAGCGAAAACCTCTTTTAAAAATACATTCGGCAAACCATCATCTATCAGCAAAACCGGCAGTTGTTTCTTTACTTTAAAGCTGAAATAAAACTGGTTATCAAAAATTACCGGGTTATCCTGCAAACTGATCTCGCCGCGCTGCCATCCCGGTTGCAGCCCCGAGAAGCTAAGCGTATCCGTTTGTAAAGCCCGCGGGTTGATGGTATAACTACCCAGCGCCTTTTGCTCTCCATTTATGGTAACTTTAAGCGGTATTTTTTCAGCAACTACATCCGCGTAATTATGCAGGCGAACAATGAGCTTCTCGCTTTCGCCGGGACGGTGCACAGCGCTTAACAAAGAAACCGAATCCACCGCTACATTAGGTAAGCTGCTGGCTGTTAACTGAACAAAATTAACGCGGATACCGGTATCTATCTTTAGCGGCTGTCCATGGGTTATATTTTTCTGAAAATCTGAAATGATATAGACCGACTTTGACGAATTAAGCTGCATGTTTAACAAGCTTTGCTGCCTGTTGATGACCTGTTGAAGATCGCGACTTTGCGGACTTATTTTCACGGCATCTACCGCGTCATTAAACTCATCGCGACTGAGCAGGCGTTGGTGCTTGCCTTCAAAATCCTGTGTAAGCAACTGAAAACGGTCATTTATACCATAGGCTGACGCAATTTCTTTAGCACGGAGCTTAGCCTCGTCCAAAAGTGCCCCTTCGCGGTTAAGCGTTTCCATGGAATAGGAATTGTCTACAAAAATACTTACAACACGTTGTTTGCCTGCATTTTGTTGGCTTTGGCTGCTAATATATGGCCGGGTAAACGCCAGTATCAAAAAAAACAAGGCGAGTAATCGGGCGGCCAGTATCAGGCGCTCCTTAAGATTACGGCGGGAAGATTGTTGCTCATTAATCTGCTTCAGAAACTGTACATTACTGAAGTTCACTTTCTGGTAACGCCTGAAATTGAACAGATGCACCAAAACCGGTATGGCAAGTGACAAAAGCGCAAAAAAGAAAGCCGGATACAGAAAGTGCATGTTTTAATGTGCAGATATGCTTATTTGCAAATGTGCAGATTTTGTGTGAATGAAGCTGAAACGGATTTTGAGGATTTTTAGGGTGAAGATTAGCATTGTTTTATTGCATCTGTTAAATTTGAATGAATGAAGAATAAAATCCCCCTAATCCTTATCTATTCACGCTTAGTTTTCGGTATACTAATTGTATTACTGAGCATTTTTAAGCCACATTATTACCAAGTAACAGCAGTTACATTAATAAGCCTTGGTTTATTATCTGATATTTTCGATGGTATTATAGCACGTCATTTAAAAATCTCGACTGAAAAACTGAGACGCATGGACTCCTCAGTCGACCAATTTTTTTGGCTATGTATAGTTGTGTGCGCTTATCTTACAAATCCTGATTTCTTCAAACAGCATTTCGTATCGGTAATAATTGTATTGGTGTTAGAGGCAACATGCTATTTACTTAGCTTCATTAAGTTCAGGAAAGAGGTTGCCACACATGCCATTGCTTCCAAAATCTGGACACTATCCTTGTTTGCATTCCTGATACAGCTAATCTTAACCGGCAATTCAGTTTATCTATTCTTGGCTTGTATTTACCTCGGAATCGCTACACGACTGGAAATCATGGCCATTCTAT
Source organism: Mucilaginibacter sp. (assembly GCA_051953515.1). Taxonomy (GTDB): domain Bacteria; phylum Bacteroidota; class Bacteroidia; order Sphingobacteriales; family Sphingobacteriaceae; genus Mucilaginibacter. The sequence continues at coordinate 1,748 of JBQCIS010000104.1, read as the reverse complement.
TTATATTGAACAATTGGACAAATGATGTACCAACGGTTTACCATGCAGTATTGATACGCAAAGGAAAACCGATAAAAAAGCATAAGCTATTTAATGGTTGAACCAACATGTTGCCTGCGCTCGTTTGTGACAAGCGTAAGATTGTCATATCCCGTTATTCAAAACGCATATTAAAAAGCGAGAGCGACTTATTTACATGCTTTGAACCGTTTATTATTTCGATAATGCCAGTTGTTAAAAGTGCTGCAGAAACACCTGTGAAAACGTATGCGGCCGTTTTATTATGATGCGGATAGTATGTTTGGATGAAACTATTAGCGCCTGAGCCCGTTATGTAGGAATAAGATCCGTTTAGTTTATTGTCGTGGGCAAAAGCCAGTAGCGCACCGCCCGCTGCTAATCCTGAACCGGCAAATGACACATAACCCCACGTAAGTTCTCGTTTACCAATGAGTAGCTCAGTTGCTGAAGATTTATAACTTAATAATTTATTTGTAACCTCCTGGCGCGTATACAACTTACCGCCAATAGTATAGAGATATCCATCATGCCTGCCCTCAAGGGGAATAATTTTAATAACACTGTCGGGCTGCGCGTGTTTAACTTCCTGGGCATAACTGAATGTTGCTGAAATCAAAAGACTGAATAAAGTTAATAATTGCTTTTTCATAAGGTTTTTTTGATGATTAGTTTTTGACCAATAGACATGAAATAATACCGCAAGGTTATACAGTTTAAGTTCAGTTTGCGTAAATAGATTGTTACCTTATTTACCTATGGCTTAAATGATTAATAATGCGATTTTGGTGCGATTGGTAACCTGATTTTTTATACCGGAGGCGCCTATGGATAAGTATAAATTTTACCGGCCGGTATTCTTAAAAGTCTCTAAAAGTCGTTCGATATTCTTTCGCTCCCAACAAAAAACTTCTCATCAAAATTCACTAAAAACAGTTCTTTAGTGGCGCGGGTACATGCGGTGTAAAACCAGCGGAGGAAATCGGTATTCACCATTTCGTCAGTCAGGTAGCCCTGATCTACAAATACGGCCTCCCACTGGCCGCCCTGCGCTTTGTGACAGGTTATAGCGTAAGCAAATTTTATCTGCAAGGCATTGTAATAAGGATTCATCTTTAATTCCTCGTGCTTCAGGCGCTTGCTTTCTATATGCTCGTAATCCTTCATCACTTCCAGATAAAAGCGCTTCTGATCTGTGGAATTTAATGCAGGTGATTCAGAATACAAAGTATCGATCAATATTTTACAATCTAACACCGGGTCTTCGGCATAATCCGTCAGTTCAAGCTGCACATCCGCAAAGCGGAAGCCATACAACTCCTCAAACCTGCGCACTTTACGTATGCGGGCTATATCGCCGTTTGCAATAAAGCCGGTGCTGCTTTCTTCCCTGTCCTGTAGCCAGAAATAATTGTTCTTTACCACCATCACCTGGTCGCCGCCGGTAAGTTCTTCCTCGCGCCATAAAATGCGGCCACGTATCTGGCGGTTATACAGGTTAGCGTTTTTATTGGAACGGCAGATAATCAGCGTGCTTTCCTGTCCGTATTTATTGTAAGCATAGTTGATGCCTTCTTCCAACCGATCGCTGCCCATACGGTATACATCCTTATAGCCTTTGGTTACTATCTGCGGATAAACCTCTTCCTGCTGCCTGATAATATCGCGCACCCTCGTAACATTATATAAAATGCCCGAATCCTTTTGCTGCCGCAGCACATCGGTCAGTT
>JBQCIS010000103.1:0-6280 GCA_051953515.1 Mucilaginibacter sp. | reverse complement strand
TGATCTGTACCGATAAAGTCTTTTACAAACTGCTCGTAGTTCCTCTTCCAATCAGCCGGCGTAGTGATCACTACTTCATGCAGCTGATTATTAGCCTGCGAAAGTTCTATATCGAGTTTTACAGGCTGATTACTCACTAATACACTTTTGGTATAAGTATCATACCCTACTATGCTAACAACCAACGTGTATTGCCCCGGCTTAAGGCCCGCCAGGATAAATGTGCCGTCAGAACGGGTTGACGTACCGGAAGTACTATTACTCAAAAAAACGTTGGCTTGTTCAATAGGCGTTTGCGTACCTGCAATACGCACTTTACCTGATATTTCGCCGTTTTGAGCCATTGCCAATACCGGGAATAGGGTAACAAATAATAGTATCAGGGATGTACGCATCACTAAAATATCAAAAAAATATTTTTGCCTTGAAGATGCGAAGAAAAGCGGTACAAATGAACTAAGAATGAAAAATCTAATAGTGTTTTAATGTTGGGGAGAAGTCCATAAGTCCATAAGTCCGGAAAGTCTGTAAGACTTGCAAAGCGACAGAAAGTTCCGAAGTTTTAAAAACTCCGGAACTTTGATATTAAAGGACATAGGTCAGATTACTTTCAACTATTAAAGCGACTGCAGGAACTTCAGCATTGCAGCCCTGTCTGCTGATGACAGGCTGGTAAAATAATTTACAGAGCGTTGTGCCTCGCCGCCATGCCACATAATGGCTTCTGTTATGGTACGCGCGCGGCCATCATGCAGGTAATAGCCCGGATTATTTACCGCTGTATACAACCCTAATCCCCACAGTGGTGCTGTACGCCATTCCTGCCCGTTTGCAAGGTAATCCGGGCGGTTATCTGCAAGCCCGGGGCCCATGTCATGCACCAGCATATCGGTATATGGGTGTATTACCTGGTTTGACAGATATGGCCTGGTTACATCCACACCGGTTGTAAGTGTTTGCCTATGGCATGTAGCACATTTAGCTGCAACAAACAGTGCCTCACCGCGCTTTATTGTGGCATCCGTAGGATTACGCCGGGCAGGAACCTGCAAGGTTTGCGCGTAAAACTTCACGGCGTTCAAAAGACTATCCGGTAATTCCGGATCATCCTTTAACCCATCATATTGCGATTGGCCATAGCTGCTCTCAACCGGTAGTATGCTACTGGTAATGCCCATATCCTGGTTAAAGGCCGTAGCAACCTGAGTAAGTACCGATGCCGTATTTGCCTTCCAGCCGAAACGACCGAGCATTTTTTTACCGGTTGCTACATCATAAACATAATTAGCGTGGCCTTTTATACCATCGCCGTTGGCATCGTTAGGGTCTGCTCCCTGTAAAATTTCACTTTCCGGTACTGCTTCCAACAAGCCCAAGCCAATCATCGGGGGAGCAAGCCTTGGCGAAAGGAGGTATGTACCCGATACGGGCATATACATATCTGATAATGTATAAGCAGGTGCTCTTAACTCATACTGCTCACCATCAGGAAATGTACCTATCTGCGTTGTATAAACAATGTTTACCTTACATTCGGGCACTTTACCAAATACGGCTTTATCCTGCAACTGTAAGCCGTAACCCGGCACAGGAAGCGGCCCTCCATTAGCGTCTGTACCAGGTAAACTGATTCGCATCAGTAATGACGACTGTAAGTCGCCTGCTGTAGGTACTCCTATCCCATCGTTATGGTGACAGTTGGTGCAGGCCGTGTTATTATAAATAGGCCCCAGGCCCTGATGTATCGGCGCCGGCGATGTTACAAAAGTTTGATTAAAGACAAGATCGCCCAGTATATGTATGTGTTCGTCATAAGTGCCCATGCCACTAAACATTGAACCAAAAGCTTTGGAGGTAGCATCGAACGCGGTTTCGTCGCCGCCTGAAAGCTGATCGTTATATTGAGATGCCGGGAAAACGGTTGATTTCTGGCATTTTACCAACAAAACAATCACAACGGCTAAAGCGGCAATTATTTTTAGTTTCTTCACGTGATTAGTCCTTGATGTTAACTTTTACAAAATTGGTCAGATCACCCTCCAGCGATGCTTTGAGTGTATTGATGATTGCCTGAACAGATTTGATCTGGTTTTTTTGTGTGTAGATAGCCTGCTCGTAAGAAACAGTGATGGTTTTGAAGGATGCAATGGCCGCCTGCATCTGGGTTAACAGCGTATTGTTGAGCGAGGCATTTTTGGCTGCCACTAACTCGCTTAAGCTATGGCCTCCGTTGTTATTATACTTACTTTGATAGGCGTTCAGTACACCGGCAATGTTATTGGTAAAGTCGGTAATTGAATTGTGTGAGAATGATGACTCATCAAGCGTTGAATCCTGTGCAGCGAATGGCGTCTGCATTTTTTCGTTGGCTACCTCATTGCATATATCGCTCATGGAGCCAACCAGTGCCAGGAAAACAGCCTGTCTGCTGGTAAATGTGGTGCTGCCTGCACCCGCACCCGTAACCTGGGCAGTATAGTTACCTGATGTAGGCGACCAGCTGTTTACCAGATCGGTAGTTGTGTTATATAGACTTTGTGCTAACGAAGTAAGGTAAGTTTTCTCACGGGCTGTGATTTGTGATGCCTTACGATTACCACCTACACCGAATATTATGTATTCAATAGCATGGAAACCTTTTAAGGTTGTTGGTAATGCTGCTATATCTGCCACAGTCAATGGGTTCGGGCTGGCTAATAATGAATCCAGATCAACCTTATTTACCGGCCAATCGTCCATATCCGGGTCATAGTTAAAATCTTCCACAGGGCCGAACAGAAAACCCTCGCATGATTCCCATGCGGCCCGGGTATTTTTCCATGCGGTGCGGGCAGTTATCAGGTTAGCGTCGGTAGTGTTGCTTACCAATGCAGCAATAGCATCGTTCATAATGCCCGCTTTTGCCTGTATATCCTGGTAATTAGGATTTACCAGATCGTTTGAGAAATCGGTCAGTACTTCTCCCTCGAGTGTTGTTGAGCTGGTGGTATTATTGTTTACCGGGGCTTTTGAGCAGCTGAATACAAAAAATATAACAGCGGCAAGGCATACCATAGATAGAATAAACTTTTTCATAGGCTATGTAAGGTGGATGATGATTTGGTTTGATATAACCTCTGTGCGGTATTTTTTCAGATCGCGCGCGGCGGGGCCATTGGTAACATGGCCTTCATGATCAAACTTGCTACCGTGCAGGTTACATGTAAAACCATTACCCGTTGGGGTAAGCTGATTATCCGCATGGGTGCAGCGTAAAAGTAAAGCAGTGTAGGTGCCATCAGCTTCTTTGCTCAAACCGATATTGTAATACAGCTTTTGCGGCTGTATCACCTGGAAATTGCTGTTCGCAAACAGGTCTGTAGGTACGGTTACCTTGTTATCGTTTATAGCGGTTTTATAAACCGGCAGCGCAGCGCATGATGATAACGAACCTACTACCATTCCAGCGCCTATCGCAAGGCACATGGTGCATGATTGCTTTACAAATTTTCTTCTGTCCATAACAATATTTAGAATGAGAATGCTATACCTAAATCAACCAGGTTATTGTTTATTTGATAAGGGAGCGCAACAGGGTTTGGATTTATGATCAATGCCGGGTTCTGCTCACCGGTATGGATAAAGCGCACATCGGCTTTTATAGCTACGTTTTTATTTGGCAGGTAGCTAAATCCGGCAACAATATGGTTCTGATTGAGCGTACCATCATAAACGCCATTGGTTGGTATCCGATAATTCATGTTAAACTTTTCATCGCGTACAAACACGTTAAATTGTTGTTCGTGAGGGTGTTTGTTCAGGTATAAAAGATCGTAAGACAACTCGAGGTATGCTCCATATTCAGTTTGCGGTGTGTTATTGGCATACGCCGAGTTAATGCTCGAAGCGTTTGGTATATTAACTATGGTAGCTAATGCACGGGTTGAAAAACCGCCGGTAGTGTACATCACATCGCCTTCGCCAATGGCTACCGGCGTACCAAATAAACCTGAATTAAGGCCTAAACTATCAGCCTTACGCTTGCTTGCGCTCACAGTACCGCCGTAATAACCGGATATTTGCGCCCTGAAATCCCCATAGAAATATTGCAGTGCCGCGGTAAGCGCAAGATTATTGCCGCTGGCATTTCGGCCTTCATAACGACCATCAACAAGGCCTGTGCCATGTTCAAAGCCTGCAGAGTTAAGGCCGGTTACTAAACCAGCATAGTAAGTAACCGGTGCATTGGTAAGGTTGCCATAAAACCCTACACCTAATTCGCGCCATGTTGATGGTATAATAAAGGTTTCCACATAGTTACGTTCGTTACCATTAAAGGTGTTTGGCAGGTGGTTCTCATTCAGAATACCAATACGCGGGAGGAATAAACCTGCGGTAATATATTGATTGGCGTTTAAGTTGAATTTCAGGTAGGCCTGTTCTATTGAAACTTCGCCGCCATTTTCACCGCCGGTAACTTTAGCGTCTTCAACTTCCAGTTCAGAAAAGAACGAAACTTTTTCGTTGAATTTATGGCCTACAAACAGCACAAAACGCTCTAAATCTACACGCGATGTACCCAATGCGTTGTTGCGTTGATAAAAAGCGTTGCCATATCCGCCAATAGACGTCGCACTTTTTGAAAGACTGTTATTGAGTGTATCTTCAGAGGTTTGCCCTGGCTTTTGTGCCATCGCAACGCCTGAAATAAATAAAGAAGCTACTAAAATTGTAAAGGTTCTTGCTTGCATAGTATCGTTTTTTATATGCCGCAAAAAAACATTTTATTTAGACTTAATCCAAATAAAATAACAAAAAGTTTAGAATGCTTCGAAATAAGCAGCGCATTAATCACGCCACAAAAAAGGAAAAAGGATAAGAGAAGCGGCAATAACCATCACATTCAGAGCACATAAAGCCCCTATATTGCCATAACTTGTGCTGCGTTCCAACCCATCCATGGCATATTTACTAACGCGGATGAGCAATAGGATAACCGGAATAATCACCGGAAAACTTAATACGGCCATCAAGGTACTGTTATTACCTGCTTTTGAAGCAATGGCGGAAATCATGGTAAAAACTGTAGAAAAACTAACGCTTCCCAGCAAAACAGAGATAAAGTAAAACAACGGATCGCCGGGAGAATTCGGGAAAAATATCTCGTAAACAACCAGGCCCAGTATACTCAACAGCAACATCAATAAAATATTATAGATGGTTTTGGAAAGGATGATAGCCTGTGGACTGGCAATAGAATAATAATATAACAGTCTGCCTTTATTCTCCTGCGCAAAGCTTTTGGTGATGGCATTTACAGCTGCAAATAACATGATGATCCAGAAAAGCACATTCCATGTTATTTTATAGCTATCAGATGTGCCGAAACCACCGCTAAGGTTAAAAGAGATATAAGTAACAAATACTGTGGAAACAATATATAGCAACACGCCATTAAAAGCATACTTGGAACGCCATTCGAGCAATATTTCTTTTTTCAAAAGATCCCAGGTCTGGTTGATGAGCTGCATGGCGCGAAGTTACGATTAGTTGACGGATTAGGGTTGATGAATGCCGATAAAATGGCTAATATTGCTAAAGAAGATGAAAAATACCGATCAAACAGCCAAAATTGCCTACTATCGGTCGCCGATAGGGATTACCCGTATAATTGCTGAAGATGGATTCATTACTTCGATTTCAGCGCGAGATGAGGAGTATGAGGTATTGCCTGTTGATGATGCGCTGTTGAATGAGGCCATGAAACAGTTGGATGAATATTTTGCTGGTGAGCGAACAGAATTTAATCTTCCAATAAAGCAAAAAGGCTCTGATTTCCAGCAAGAGGTATGGCAGCAGTTGGTTACTATACCTTTTGGTAAAACCATTACCTATGGGCAGCAATCGCGTATTTTGAACAATCCGCTCGGTATACGTGCTATTGCAGCCACTAATGGCAAAAACCATTTATGGATAGTAGTACCCTGCCACCGGGTTATTGGGGCAGATGGTAGTTTAACCGGTTATGCCGGTGGCTTATGGCGCAAAAGGTGGCTGCTTGAGCATGAGGCCCGCGTTGCAGGCGTTGGCCAAACTACACTGTTTTAAGTTTTAGCAGCCGTTCCATTTTTTCGTGCAGCTCATGCGGCAGAAAAGGCTTTGCAAGCACTTCATTCATCCCGGCTGCGATAGCATCATTCTGTTCATTATCCATTACCGCCGCCGAAAGCGAAATGATTGGTACGCTGCGCTTTGGCTCGGCCATATTAATGCGGATTATTTTTGCTGCCTGGTATCCGTT